>NZ_JBHYYB010000046.1:0-68534 GCF_042752535.1 Kitasatospora sp. NPDC059327
AACACTGCTCGGTCGCGGGCCCGCCGTCCGTCGCGCCGGGCTACCAGCCGCGCTCGCGCCACTCCGGCAGGTGCGGGCGCTCGGCGCCGAGCGTGGTGTCCTTGCCGTGGCCGGGGTAGACCCAGGCCTCGTCCGGGAGGACGTCGAAGACCTTCTCGTTGACGTCCCGGTAGAGGCTCGCGAACGCCGCGTCGTCGCCCCAGGTGTTGCCCACGCCGCCCGGGAAGAGGCAGTCGCCGGTGAAGACGTGCGGGTGGCCCTGCGGGTCGTCGTAGACCAGGACCACGGCGCCGGGGGTGTGGCCGACCAGGTGCCGGACGGTCAGCTCGATCTGCCCGAAGCGCAGCGTCGCGCCGTCCTCCAGCAGCAGATCGGTGGGCACGTCGATGCCCTCGGCGTCGAACCGCCCGGCGGCGGTGCGGGCGCCGGTGGCCGCGACGACCTCGGCGAGCGCGCCCCAGTGGTCGTGGTGGCGGTGCGTGGTGACCACGGTGGCCAGCCGCTCGCCGACCGTCTCCAGCAGGACCGGCGCGTCGGCGGCGGCGTCGATCAGCAGCTGCTCGTCGGTGGCCCGGCAGCGCAGCAGGTAGGCGTTGTTGTCGTACGGGCCGACGGCCGCCTTGGTGATGATCAGGTGGGCCAGCTCGCGTACGTCCGGCGGCCCGCCGACCTTGACCGCTCCGTGGTACGTCATCCGTCCGCTCCTCGTCGTGTCGGGGCTGCCGACGGCATCGCCCCGTCTGACAGCATCGTCGCGCGGCCGGGCCGCGTCTTGTGGATCTTCTCGCGACCGGGCCCCGGCCGGGGCCGCGGCGCCCGGCCGCGCCTAGCCCAGTGGTGGCAGCGCGGGCAGGGCGGCGCGGCCGTCGCGGAGCTGGACGCCGCCGCGGTGGACCTGCAGGCCGTCGCCGTCGGAGCGGCCGGAGAGCCAGGCGGTGAGCGCCCGCACCGGGCCCTCGGCGGTCAGCCCGGGCGCGCCGTCGGCCGTGCCGATCACGGCGCGGTCCTCGGTGTCGTCGGCCACCAGCTCCACCGCCGGCAGGCCCTCGGCGTCGGCCAGCCGGGCGGACAGGCGGCGGAACTCGGCCACCGCGAAGACCTCCGGCCAGTGCGCGGGGGAGTAGCCGGCGTCCAGGTCGACGTGGTGGTACTCGACCTCCATCAGTCGCTTCCACGGGATGTCGAAGGCCGGGAAGACATAGCCGCTGCGGTGGCGCACCTCGGCCGTCCAGGCCTCCTCGGGCAGCAGCGCGGCGGCCGCGGCGAAGCCCCGGTCGGTGGTCACCAGGTCGTCGAGCTGGACGCCCGGCGCGCGGTCGGCGCCGTCCTCGATGCCCTGGTCGCGGGCCTCGTCGCTGGCGTACTGGGGGATGTCGGTCCCGGTCCGGGCGCCGTTCAACAGGTTGACCAGGGAGTCGGCGTTGCGGGCGAGGTGCGCGAGGACGTGGCCCCTGGTCCAGCCCGGGAGGGCGGAGGGCGCGGCGACGGCCTTCTCGTCGAGCGTCCCCGCGGTGTGCAGCAGGTGCCCGGTGGAGACGGCGACCAGGCGCAGCCGCTCGTCCGCGAGCGTGCCGGGGGTGGCGGCGGGGTTCTGCGGGTCGGTCATCGGATGCGGCCTCCGTCGGAGTGGTCGGCAGCGTTGCCCGGGTGGGCCCTCGCTCGTTGACGAGGGTGACGCTATCTCCGATGTCACGGCTGAGCAGGCCTTTTCTCGAACAGTTCGGGCCGGCTCGGCGGGAGCTCTTCACTCGTTCGGGTGGACTCCACTGGACAAGGTCGATAATCGAACGCGTGAGCTATAGGCTGGCTGCCGCATCCTGGAAGAAGCACACGAGACTGCCGCACCGAGCAGCCTCCTCTCACCGCAAGCCATCTCGACCCGGAGAAAGGCGCCAGAAGCAGTGGCCGACCGCCTCATCGTCCGCGGTGCTCGCGAGCACAATCTCAAGAACGTCTCGCTCGACCTGCCCCGCGATTCCCTCATCGTCTTCACGGGCCTCTCCGGGTCCGGCAAGTCCTCGCTGGCCTTCGACACCATCTTCGCGGAGGGGCAGCGCCGCTACGTCGAGTCGCTGTCCTCCTACGCCCGGCAGTTCCTCGGGCAGATGGACAAGCCCGACGTCGACTTCATCGAGGGCCTCTCCCCGGCCGTCTCGATCGACCAGAAGTCCACCAACCGCAACCCGCGGTCCACGGTGGGCACCATCACCGAGGTCTACGACTACCTGCGCCTGCTGTTCGCGCGGATCGGCAAGCCGCACTGCCCGCACTGCGCCCGCCCGATTGCCAAGCAGTCCCCGCAGGCCATCGTGGACAAGGTGCTGGAGCTCACCGAGGGCACCCGGTTCCAGGTGCTCAGCCCGGTGGTGCGCGAGCGCAAGGGCGAGTTCGTCGACCTCTTCGCTGACCTCCAGTCCAAGGGCTACGCCCGGGCCCGGGTGGACGGCGAGACGGTCCAGCTCGCCGAGCCGCCCAAGCTCAAGAAGCAGGAGAAGCACACCGTCGAGGTGGTCATCGACCGCCTGACCGTGAAGAGCAGCGCCAAGCGCCGGCTGACCGACTCGGTGGAGACGGCCCTGCGGCTGGGCGGCGGCATGGTCGTGCTCGACTTCGTCGACCTCCCGGAGGACGACCCGGAGCGCGAGCGGATGTACTCCGAGCACCTCTACTGCCCGTACGACGACGTGTCGTTCGAGGAGTTGGAGCCGCGCTCGTTCTCCTTCAACTCGCCGTTCGGCGCCTGCCCGGACTGCTCCGGTCTGGGCAACCGGATGGAGGTCGACCCGGAGCTGGTCGTCCCCGACGAGGAGAAGTCGCTGGACGAGGGGGCGATCCACCCCTGGTCCGGCGGCCACACCAAGGAGTACTTCCAGCGTCTGATCGACGCGCTCGCCGGCGAGCTGGGCTTCCGGACGGACCTCCCCTGGGCCGGGCTGCCGGCCCGCGCCAAGAAGGCGCTGCTGTACGGCCACAAGCACCAGGTCGAGGTGCGCTACCGCAACCGCTACGGGCGGGACCGCTCGTACACCACGGGCTTCGAGGGCGCGGTGCCGTTCATCCAGCGCCGCCACACCGAGGCCGAGAGCGACAGCAGCCGCGAGCGCTTCGAGGGCTACATGCGGGAGGTGCCCTGCCCGACCTGCCGGGGCACCCGGCTCAAGCCCGTGGTGCTGGCGGTCACCGTCGAGGGCCGGTCCATCGCCGACGTCTCGGCGATGTCGATCAGCGACTGCTCGGACTTCCTCGGCGCGATGAAGCTCAACGCCCGGGACAAGCAGATCGCCGAGCGGGTGCTGAAGGAGGTCAACGAGCGGCTGCGGTTCCTGGTCGACGTCGGCCTGGACTACCTCTCGCTCAACCGCGCGGCCGGCACCCTCTCCGGCGGTGAGGCCCAGCGGATCCGGCTCGCCACCCAGATCGGTTCCGGGCTGGTCGGCGTGCTCTACGTGCTGGACGAGCCCTCGATCGGCCTGCACCAGCGCGACAACCACCGGCTGATCGAGACCCTGGTCCGGCTGCGGGACATCGGCAACACCCTGATCGTCGTCGAGCACGACGAGGACACCATCAAGATGGCCGACTGGGTGGTCGACATCGGCCCGGGCGCCGGCGAGCACGGTGGCAAGGTCGTGCACTCCGGTTCGCTGAAGGAGCTGCTCGCCAACAAGGAGTCGCTGACCGGCCAGTACCTCTCCGGCAAGCGCTCCATCCCGATCCCGGCCACCCGCCGCGAGCGGGACAAGAAGCGCCAGCTGACCGTGCACGGCGCCCGCGAGCACAACCTCAAGGACGTCACGGTCGGCTTCCCGCTCGGCACCTTCACCGCGATCACCGGTGTCTCCGGCTCCGGCAAGTCGACGCTGGTCAACGACATCCTCTACACCCACCTCGCCCGGGAGCTGAACGGCGCCCGCAGCGTGCCGGGCCGGCACACCCGGATCACCGGCACCGACCAGGTGGACAAGGTCGTGCACGTCGACCAGTCGCCGATCGGCCGGACGCCGCGCTCCAACCCCGCCACCTACACCGGGGTGTTCGACCACGTCCGGCGGCTCTTCGCCGAGACGCAGGAGGCCAAGGTCCGCGGCTACCTGCCCGGCCGGTTCTCGTTCAACGTCAAGGGCGGTCGCTGCGAGAACTGCTCCGGCGACGGCACCATCAAGATCGAGATGAACTTCCTGCCGGACGTCTACGTGCCGTGCGAGGTCTGCCACGGCGCCCGGTACAACCGGGAGACGCTGGAGGTCCACTTCAAGGGCAAGTCCATCGCCGAGGTGCTGGACATGCCGATCGAGGAGGCCCTGCACTTCTTCGAGGCCGTTCCGGCGATCGCCCGGCACCTGCGGACGCTCAACGACGTCGGCCTCGGCTACGTCCGGCTCGGACAGTCCGCGCCGACCCTCTCCGGTGGTGAGGCGCAGCGCGTCAAGCTCGCCTCCGAGCTGCAGAAGCGCTCCACCGGGCGGACGGTCTACGTGCTGGACGAGCCCACCACCGGTCTGCACTTCGAGGACATCAGCAAGCTGATCACGGTGCTCTCCGGGCTGGTGGAGAAGGGCAACACGGTCATCGTCATCGAGCACAACCTCGATGTGATCAAGACCGCCGACTGGATCGTCGACATGGGCCCCGAAGGCGGGTCCGGCGGCGGCATGGTGGTGGCCGAGGGCACTCCGGAGCAGATCGCGGCCGTCTCCGAGAGCCACACCGGCAAGTTCCTGCGGGACATCCTGCCGGGCGAGTTCAACGACGCCCCGGCGCCGGTGAAGGCCCCGCGCAAGCGGGCCGTCGCCAAGAAGAAGTAACGCCGCGCCACACCGGTCCGGCCGCCCCCGTACGCGGGGGCGGCCGGATAAGGGACGCATAGACTCTCCGCCGACCCGCACGGCAGCGAAGCCCGCGGCGAACCGCAGCGAGACCAGGAGCGAATCACATGTCCGAGGCCCCCGAGAGCACCTTGGGCGAGAGCCCCGCCACCTCCCGCCGCACCCTGCTCTGCGGTGCCGCGGCCGTTCTCGCGGCCGGTGGCGGCGCCCTGGCGGTCTCCGGCTGCTCCTCCTCCTCGTCCACCTCCTCCGCGGCCAAGGGCCCGGTGGACGTCGGTCCGGCGGCCGGTGTGCCGGTCGGCGGCGGCACCGTCTACCGCGACCAGAAGATCGTGGTGACCCAGCCGACCGCCGGCGAGTACAAGGCGTTCAGTGCCAAGTGCACCCACGCCGGCTGCATCGTCGACCAGGTCAAGAACCAGAAGATCCAATGCCCCTGTCACGGCAGCATGTTCGCGATCACCGACGGCGCGGTCCTGGACGGCCCGGCCCCGACGCCGCTCCCCGCCTACTCCGTGGCGGTCGAGGGCGGCAACCTCAAGGTGACCCCGAGCTGAACCGCTTGATCACCGCCCAGTCGATCTCCCCGCCGCGGCCCCGGCCCGAGTCGGTACGGTGGACCCATGGCTGACCCGTCCACCTACCGCCCCGCGCCGGGAGCGATCCCGACCTCGCCGGGCGTCTACAAGTTCCGCGACGCCCACGGGCGGGTCATCTACGTCGGCAAGGCCAAGAGCCTGCGGCCCCGGCTGTCGTCCTACTTCCAGGACCTCGCCGGGTTGCACCCGCGTACCGCGACGATGGTCACCACGGCCGCCTCGGTGGAGTGGACGGTGGTCGCCACCGAGGTCGAGGCGCTCCAGCTGGAGTACTCCTGGATCAAGGAGTTCGACCCCCGCTTCAACGTCAAGTACCGCGACGACAAGAGCTATCCGGAGCTGGCGGTCACCCTCAACGAGGAGTACCCGCGGGTTCAGGTGATGCGCGGGGCGCACAAGAAGGGCGTGCGCTACTTCGGCCCCTACGGGCACGCCTGGGCGATCCGGGAGACGGTCGACCTGCTGCTGCGCGTGTTCCCGGTCCGCACCTGCTCCAACGGCGTCTTCAAGCGGGCCCGCCAGATCGGCCGGCCCTGCCTGCTCGGCTACATCGGCAAGTGCGCCGCGCCCTGCGTCGGGAAGGTCTCGGCCGACGAACACCGCGCACTGGCCGAGGACTTCTGCGACTTCATGGCCGGCCGCACCGGCAACTACCTGCGCCGGCTGGAAGAGCAGATGCAGGAGGCCGCCGTCGACATGGAGTACGAGAAGGCGGCCCGGCTCCGGGACGACATCGGGGCGCTCAAGCGCGCGATGGAGAAGAACGCCATCGTCCTCGCCGACGCCACCGACGCCGACCTGCTCGCCCTCGCGGAGGACGAGTTGGAGGCCTCCGTGCAGATCTTCCACGTCCGCGGCGGCCGGGTCCGCGGCCAGCGCGGTTGGGTCACCGACAAGGTCGAGGACGTCGACACCGCGGCCCTGGTCGAGCACGCCCTGCAGCAGCTCTACGGCGGCGGCGACGGCACCGTGCCGCGCGAGGTGCTGGTGCCCGCGCTGCCTGAGCCCGCCGGTCCGGTCCGGGAGTGGCTGGCCGGTCTGCGCGGCAGCCAGGTGGACCTGCGGATCCCGCAGCGCGGCGACAAGAAGGACCTGATGGCCACCGTGCAGCGCAACGCCCAGCAGGCGCTGGCGCTGCACAAGACCAAGCGCGCCTCCGACCTCACCACCCGCAGCCGGGCCCTCCAGGAGATCGCCGACGCGCTGGAGCTGGACTCCGTCCCGCTGCGGATCGAGTGCTTCGACATCTCCCACCTCCAGGGCGAGGACGTGGTCGCCTCGATGGTGGTCTTCGAGGACGGCCTGGCCCGCAAGAGCGAGTACCGCCGGTTCCAGATCAAGGGCTTCGAGGGCCAGGACGACGTCCGCTCGATGCACGAGGTGATCGGCCGCCGGTTCCGCCGCTACCTCCAGGAGCGCGAGCAGACCGGGGAGTGGGCCGTTCCCGAGGCCGACGACCCCGGCGCGTCCGACCACACCGGTACACCCGACCACACCGGTACACCCGACGCCGCTGACCCGCAGGTTCCGGCCGGCCCGGTGGACCCCGAGACGGGCCGGCCGCGCCGCTTCGCCTACCCGCCCCAGCTGTTGGTGGTCGACGGCGGCCAGCCGCAGGTCGCCGCCGCCAAGCGCGCCCTGGACGAGCTCGGCATCGACGACGTCGCCCTCTGCGGCCTGGCCAAGCGGCTGGAGGAGGTCTGGTTGCCCGGCGAGGACGACCCGGTGGTCCTGCCGCGCAGCAGCGAGGGCCTCTACCTGCTCCAGCGGGTCCGCGACGAGGCGCACCGGTTCGCGATCACCTACCAGCGCAGCAAGCGTTCCAAGCGACTCACCGCCGGGGAGCTGGACTCCGTCCCCGGCCTCGGCGAGACTCGCCGCCAGGCACTGCTCAAGCACTTCGGCTCGCTGAAGAGGCTCCGCGCGGCCACCGTCGACGAACTCTGTGCCGTACCCGGCATCGGACGGCGGACGGCGGAAACTGTTGCGGCAGCGTTGTCGTCCCGTCCATCCGCGACGCTCGCCGTGAACACCGCCACCGGCGAGATCATCGATGACGGCGCCGACGCCGCCGGCCCGGTGCCCGACACCGCGGCCGACGCAGCGCCCCAGACCGCACCATTCCAGGAGACGCCATGACGGCCGATGCCGCCCGTCAGCCGGCGCACCCCGCGCTCACTCGCCCGAGTGAGCCGGGGAAGCGTACCCGCGCCGCGCGCGTTCTCCACAGCAGAACCACCGAGAGCGGGGAACCGAAGTGACGATGTCCGACGATGGCGGCACCGCCCGGCCGCCGGCCGGGGGAGAGAACACCCCGGAGCTGGTGATCATCTCCGGCATGTCCGGAGCCGGCCGCTCGACGGCGGCCAAATGCCTGGAGGACCTGGGCTGGTTCGTGGTCGACAACCTGCCGCCGGCCCTGATCCCGACCATGGTCGACCTCGGCGCCCGCTCCCAGGGGAACGTGGCCCGGATCGGCGCCGTGGTCGACGTCCGCGGCCGCCAGTTCTTCGACGACCTGCTCACCTCGCTGGACGAGCTGGAGAAGCGCGGTGTCCGGCTGAGCGTGGTCTTCCTGGACTCCTCCGACGACGCCCTGGTCCGTCGCTTCGAGAGCGTGCGCCGTCCGCACCCGCTCCAGGCCGACGGCCGGATCGTGGACGGCATCGCCCAGGAGCGCGACCTGCTGCGCGAGCTGCGCGGCGAGGCCGATCTGGTGATCGACACCTCCAACCTCAACGTGCACCAGCTGCGCGCCAAGCTCGACGCCCAGTTCGCCGACCACGACGAGCCCGAGCTGCGCGCCACCGTGATGTCCTTCGGCTTCAAGTACGGCCTGCCGGTCGACGCGGACCTCGTGGTGGACTGCCGCTTCCTGCCGAACCCGCACTGGGTCCCCGAGCTGCGCGCCCGCACCGGCACCGACGCCGACGTCGCCGACTACGTGTTCCAGCAGCCCGGTGCCAACGAGTTCCTCAACGGCTACGCCGAGCTGCTGCGCATCATCACCGAGGGGTACCGCCGCGAGGGGAAGCGTTATATGACGCTTGCCGTAGGCTGCACCGGTGGCAAGCACCGCAGTGTCGCGATGTCCGAGCGGCTGACGAAGCGTCTCATCGCGGACGGCGTCGAAACGGTGCTCGTCCACCGTGACATGGGACGGGAGTAGTCGCCTCACCCCTGCCGGACCGCCGGTGGAGGCCGGCGGCGGGCAAGAGGAACGCGAGGTAGGTGTGACGGGATACGTGCCCGGGCGGCAGCTTCAGAACAAGACCGCCGACCGGACGGGGGTCCCGCCGCGCGGCGCGACCTCCGGCCGGCCGCGGACCGGCCAGGTCCGCACCAGCCCGGCCCGTACCAACCAGATACCCCGCGGTAATCAGGTGCCCCGGATCGCCGCCCTCGGCGGCGGTCAGGGGCTCTCCGCCTCGCTCTCCGCGCTGCGCCGGCTCACCACCGACCTCACGGCCGTGGTCACCGTCGCCGACGACGGCGGCTCCAGCGGCCGGCTGCGCGAGGAGCTCGGGGTGCTGCCCCCGGGCGACCTCCGCAAGGCGCTGGCCGCGCTCTGCGGTGACGACGACTGGGGCCGCACCTGGTCCGAGGTGATCCAGCAGCGCTTCACCGGCAGTGGTGAGCTGGGCGGCCACGCCGTCGGCAATCTGCTGATCGTCGCCCTCTGGGAGAAGCTGGGTGACCCGGTCGCGGCGCTCGACTGGGTGGGCCGGCTGCTGAACGTCCAGGGCCGGGTGCTGCCGATGTCGGCGGTGCCGCTGGACATCGAGGCCGTCGTGCGCGGCCACGACCCGGCCAGCCCGGGCGAGCTGTCCGCGGTCCGGGGCCAGGCCAGCGTGGCGGTGACGCCCGGCACCGTGCAGTCCATCCGGCTGCTGCCGGACGGGCCGCCGGCCGTCCCGGAGGCCGTCGCGGCCGTCCGGGAGGCGGACTGGGTGGTGCTCGGCCCCGGCTCCTGGTTCACCAGCGTGCTGCCGCACCTGCTGGTCCCCGAGCTCGCCGCGGCGCTCACCGAGACCCGCGCCCGCCGCCTGCTCACCCTGAACCTGGCGCCCCAGCCCGGCGAGACGGAGGGGTTCACCCCGCAGCGTCACCTGGAGGTCATCGCCGACCACGCACCTTCGCTCGCGGTGGATGCGATCCTGGTGGACGAGCGCGCCGTCACCGGCGGCGCCTTCGGCCAGGCGGACCTGGCCGGCCTGGAGAAGGCCGCGGAGCGGATGGGCGCCGCCCTGGTGCTCGGCCTGGTCGCCCGTACCGACGGCACGCCGCGACACGACCCGGAGCTCTTGGCAGCCGCGTACGACCGGATTTTCCGGACACATGGAAGGATCGGGCCATGGCGATGACTCCAGCGGTGAAGGACGAAATCAGCCGGCTCCCGGTCACCCGGGCCTGCTGCCGCAAGGCGGAGGTCTCGGCGATCCTGCGATTCGCGGGCGGGCTGCACATCGTGAGCGGCCGCATCGTGATCGAGGCGGAGCTGGACACCGGGGCGGCGGCGCGGCGTCTGCGCAAGGACCTCCTGGAGATCTTCGGACACTCCTCGGACCTGGTGGTGATGGCGCCCGGCGGTCTGCGGCGCGGCAGCCGCTACGTGGTGCGGGTGGTCAAGGACGGCGAGCTGCTGGCGCGGCAGACCGGCCTGGTGGACGGCCGGGGCCGGCCGATCCGCGGCCTGCCGCCGGCCGTCGTCTCCGGGGCGACCTGCGACGCCGAGGCGGCCTGGCGCGGCGCCTTCCTGGCGCACGGCTCGCTCACCGAGCCCGGCCGCTCGTCCTCGCTGGAGATCACCTGCCCCGGCTCCGAGGCGGCCCTCGCCCTGGTCGGCGCGGCCCGCCGGCTCGGCATCCCCGCCAAGGCGCGCGAGGTGCGCGGCGTCGACCGGGTGGTGATCCGTGACGGTGACGCCATCGGCGCGCTGCTGACCCGCCTGGGCGCCCACGAGTCGGTGCTGGCCTGGGAGGAGCGCCGGATGCGGCGCGAGGTGCGGGCCACCGCCAACCGTCTGGCCAACTTCGACGACGCCAACCTGCGCCGCTCGGCCCGGGCCGCCGTCGCCGCCGGCGCGCGGGTGCAGCGCGCGCTGGAGATCCTCGGCGAGGAGGTGCCCGACCACCTGGCCGCGGCCGGTCAGTTGCGGATGCAGCACAAGCAGGCCTCGCTGGAGGAACTGGGCGCGCTGGCCGACCCGCCGCTCACCAAGGACGCGGTGGCCGGCCGGATCCGCCGCCTGCTGGCGATGGCCGACAAGCGCGCCTCCGAGCTGGGACTGCCCAGCACCGAGGCCAACCTGACCGACGAGATGGCGCTCAACTAGCCATCACACGCAGTGACGGGTGAGACAGCCGGTGTCCGGATTCCGGGCACCGGCTGTCCCGTGTCCGGACACCGGCGCGGGCCGGCTCCGACCCCCCTTCCGCGGGCCGCGACCAACTGCCGCCGACGGCAAGGACGGAAGGCCTGTTCGTGAGCTCTTGACACGCCACGCCAAGGCGTCCGACCCGGCCTGATGTGCCCTCCCAGGCCTGGGAGAGGTAGGGTCATAGGCGGTCGGGGACCTCCCAAATTCCACCCCGTCGGCATAGTTCCGGCGTACCTAACGAGGAGATCGGTTCGTGACGATCCGGGTAGGCATCAACGGATTCGGCCGCATCGGCCGCAACTTCTTCCGTGCGGTTAAGGCCCAGGGCGCGGACATCGAGATCGTCGGTGTCAACGACCTGACCGACACCAAGACCCTGGCGCACCTGCTCAAGTACGACTCCATCCTGGGCACCTTCCCGGGCGAGGTCTCGCACACCGAGAACAGCATCACCGTCGACGGCAAGACCTTCAAGGTCATCGCCGAGCGTGACCCGGCCAGCCTGCCCTGGGGCGAGCTGGGCGTGGACATCGTGATCGAGTCCACCGGCATCTTCACCAAGGCCGAGGCGGCCAAGAAGCACGTCACCGCCGGTGCCAAGAAGGTCATCATCTCGGCGCCCGCCACCGACGAGGACGTCACCATCGTGATGGGCGTCAACGACGAGAAGTACGACGCCGCGAAGCACACCGTCATCTCCAACGCCTCCTGCACCACGAACTGCGTGGCCCCGCTGGCGAAGGTGCTGAACGAGAACTTCGGCATCGTCAAGGGTCTGATGACCACGGTGCACGCGTACACCAACGACCAGGTCACCCTGGACTTCCCGCACAAGGACCTGCGTCGCGCCCGCGCCGCGGCCCTGAACATCATCCCGACCTCCACCGGTGCCGCCAAGGCCACCGCGCTGGTCCTGCCGGAGCTGAAGGGCAAGCTGGACGGCACCTCGCTGCGCGTCCCGGTCCCCACCGGTTCGATCACCGACCTGGTCGTCACCCTTGAGCGCGACGTCACCGTCGAGGAGGTCAACGCGGCCTTCCAGAAGGCCTCCGAGGGCTCCCTCAAGGGCATCCTGCAGTACACCGAGGACCCGATCGTCTCCTCCGACATCGTGAACTCGCCGTTCTCCACGATCTTCGACTCGCTGATGACCATGGTCCAGGGCAACCAGGTCAAGGTCTTCGGCTGGTACGACAACGAGTGGGGCTACTCGAACCGCCTCGTCAACCTGACCACCCTCGTCGGCGGCCAGCTCTGACGCAGCGGGAGCTGACGTGAAGTAGGGGGGAGGGCCCGGACACTGTGCACCACCGTCCGGGCCCTCCGTCTGCGCACCCTCGAACTCAACTCCCAGGCGGCCCGCCGTTGTGCCGCTGCCAACAGCGCAACCATCTCCCCAGGAGACCGAAGACCGTGAAGACCATCGAAGACCTCGACGTCGCCGGCAAGCGCGTGTTCGTCCGCGCCGACCTGAACGTCCCGCTGTCCGACGGCACGATCACCGACGACGGCCGGATCCGTGCCGTCGCCCCGACCATCGCCAAGCTCGTCGAGCGCGGTGCGAAGGTCGTCGTCGCCTCCCACCTCGGCCGCCCGAAGGGCGAGCCCGACCCGCAGTTCTCCCTCGCGCCGGTGGCCGTCCGCCTCGGCGAGATCCTCGGCACGCCGGTCTCGTTCGCGACCGACACCGTGGGCGAGAGCGCGAAGGCCACCGTCGCCGCCCTGGCCGACGGCGAGGTCACGCTGCTCGAGAACCTGCGCTTCAACGCCGGTGAGACCAGCAAGGACGACGCCGAGCGCGGTGCCTTCGCCGACCGGCTGGCCGAGCTGGCCGAGCTGTACGTCGGCGACGGCTTCGGTGCGGTGCACCGCAAGCACGCGTCGGTGTTCGACCTGCCGGCCCGCCTGCCGCACGCCGTCGGCGACCTGATCGCCACCGAGGTGGGCGTGCTCAAGCGCCTCACCGAGGAGGTCGAGCGCCCGTACGTCGTCGTGCTCGGCGGTTCCAAGGTGTCCGACAAGGTCGGCGTGATCGACAACCTGCTCGGCAAGGCCGACCGCATCCTCATCGGCGGCGGCATGGCGTACACCTTCCTCGCGGCCCTGGGCCACGAGGTCGGCATCTCGCTGCTGCAGAAGGACCAGATCCCGGTCGTCCTGGAGTACCTGGAGCGGGCGAAGGCGACGGGCGTGGAGTTCGTGCTGCCGGTGGACATCGCGGTCTCCGGGTCGTTCCCCGACACCAAGACCCACAAGCCGGTCGAGGACTTCGCGGTCGTCGACGCCGACAAGATTCCCGCGGACAAGGAGGGCCTGGACATCGGCCCCGAGACCCGGGAGCTGTTCGCGGCGAAGCTCGCCGACGCCAAGACGGTGTTCTGGAACGGTCCGGTCGGTGTCTTCGAGCACCCGGCCTTCGCCGAGGGCACCAAGGCCGTCGCGCAGGCCCTGCTCGACAGCGACGCGTTCACCGTGGTCGGTGGCGGCGACTCCGCCGCGGCCGTCCGCATCCTGGGCTTCGACGAGACGAAGTTCGGGCACATCTCGACCGGCGGTGGCGCCAGCCTTGAGTACCTGGAGGGCAAGACGCTCCCCGGTCTCGCCGCCCTGGAAGGCTGAGGCAATGACTGAGCGTCTCCCGCTGATGGCGGGCAACTGGAAGATGAACCTCAACCACCTTGAGGCCATCCAGCACACCCAGAAGCTGGCCTTCGCGCTGGCCGACAAGGACTACGAGTCGGTCGAGGTCGCGGTCCTGGTGCCGTTCACCGACCTGCGCTCGGTGCAGACCCTGGTCGACGGCGACAAGCTGAAGATCAAGTACGGCTCGCAGGACATCTCGCGGCACGACTCCGGCGCCTACACCGGCGAGATCTCCGGCCCGATGCTGTCGAAGCTGAAGTGCGCCTACGCGGTGATCGGCCACTCGGAGCGCCGCCAGTACCACGGCGAGAACGAGGAGATCGTCAACGCCAAGGTCAAGGCCGCCTACCGCAACGGGATCACCCCGATCCTCTGCATCGGCGAGCCGCTGGAGATCCGCAAGGCCGGTACCCACGTCGAGTACACTCTGGCCCAGCTCGACGGCGGCCTCCAGGACGTCCCGGCCGACCAGGCCGAGTCCGTCGTGGTCGCCTACGAGCCGGTCTGGGCGATCGGCACCGGCGAGGTGGCGACCCCCGAGGACGCCCAGGAGGTCTGCGCCGCCATCCGCAAGCGGATCGCCGAGCTGTACGACGCCCCGCTGGCCGAGAAGGTCCGGGTGCTGTACGGCGGCTCGGTCAAGTCCTCCAGCGCGGCCGGCCTGATGGCCAAGCCCGACGTCGACGGCGGCCTGATCGGCGGTGCCTCCCTGGACGCCGACGAGTTCGTCAAGATCGTGCGGTACCGTGACCAGGCAGTAGGCTAACGCCGCCGCAGCAACGTAGGCTTTGGGGCCGGACCGCATCATGGCGGCCCGGCCCCTTCGCCGAAGATACGAGAGAGTTGGTCCCGCCGTGGTTCTCGGGTTCTCGATTGCCCTGATCATCTTCAGCCTGCTGATGATCCTCCTGGTGCTGCTGCACAAGGGGAAGGGCGGCGGTCTGTCCGACATGTTCGGTGGCGGCGCGATGTCCACCGGCGGCGGCTCGGCCGTGGCCGAGCGCAACCTGGACCGCATCACGGTCATCGTCGGTTTCGGGTGGTTCGCGTGCATCGTCGTGCTCGGCCTGGTGCTCAAGTACAAGAGCTGACGTATCTCTGACGCCCTGTCGCCCCGCGGCCTATGCTGGAACGGTCCGGGGCGGAGTCGGTGACGGTGCATCCTTAACTCCTGCTTACACTAGGACGACTTTCGCCACCGACGCGCACCGCGGCGGGTCGGCGCACCAGCACGCAGGGAGTCAGACCGTGGCAAGTGGCAACGCCATCCGTGGCAGCAGGGTCGGAGCCGGCCCGATGGGCGAGGCGGAGCGCGGCGAATCCGCCCCCCGCAACCGGATCACCTTCTGGTGTGCCAACAAGCACGAGACCCGTCCCAGCTTCGCCGCCGAGGCGGTCATCCCGGACACCTGGGACTGCCCCCGCTGCGGCTTTCCGGCCGGCCAGGACGAGCACAACCCGCCTGCCCCCTCGCGCAACGAGCCGTACAAGACCCACCTCGCCTACGTGCGCGAGCGGCGCACCGACGCCGACGGCGAGGCGATCCTCGCCGAGGCGCTGGCCAAGCTGCGCGGTGAGATCTGAACACCTGACCAACGCCGAAGGGCGCCACCGTCGACCACGGTGGCGCCCTTCGTCATGCGGTCAGGCCGAGGCCGGTGGGTACAGCTGCGGCGGGAGCTGCGCCGCGGCGGGCCGGTCCAGCAGCCACAAGGTCCGGCTCCGCCCGTACGCGCCCGAGGCGGGCGCCTGGAGCTCGCCCGGCCCGGACAGCGCCAGCGCGACGGCGCCCGCCTTGTCCTCGCCGGCCGCCAGCAGCCAGACCTCGCGGGCCGCCCGGATGGCCGGGAGGGTGAGCGAGACCCGGGTCGGCGGGGGCTTGGGCGCACCGCGCACGCCGACCACCGTCAGCCCGGTCTCCCGGACGCCCGGGTGCTCGGGGAAGAGCGAGGCGACATGGGTGTCCGGGCCGACGCCGAGCAGCAGCACGTCGAAGGCGGGCACCCCGAGTCGGTCGCCCGGCCCGGCGGCCTTCGCCAACTCCTCGGCGTAGCGGGCCGCGGCGGCCTCGACGTCCGAGCCGTCCACCCCGTCCGAGGCGGGCATCTCGTGCACCCGGGCCGGGTCGAGCGGTACGGCGTCGAGCAGCTCCGCGCGGGCCTGGACGGCGTTGCGCTCGGTGCTCCCGGCGGGGACGAAACGCTCGTCGCCCCACCAGAGGTCCAGCCGGGCCCAGTCGACGGCGTCCCGGGCGGGGGAGGCGGCGATGGCGGCCAGTAGCGCGTTGCCGTTGCGCCCGCCCGTGAGCACCACCGAGGCGGTGCCGCGGGCGGCCTGGGCGTCCACGATCCGGGTGATCAGCCGGGCCGCGGCCGCCTGGGCCATCAGCTCCTTGTCCCGGTGGACGACCAGCTGCGGGGTCGACGCCGTCACGAGCCCGCCTTCTTGGTGGCGCGCTTGGCCGGGGCCTTCTTCGCCGGGGCGGACTCCGCGGTCGTCGGAGGCTCGTCCAGGACCTTGGCGGTCACCCGGGCCGGGTTGGCCACCGCGGCCTCGGCGACCACGTCCTGCGCGGCCTTCTCGGCCGCCGCCGTCTCGGCGTTGGCCGGCTCGTGCAGCCGCTCCACGGGGGTGCGGACGGCGGTCGCGTAGATGTCGTCCGGGTCGAGGCGGCGCAGCTCCTCCGCGATCAGCTCGGAGGTCTCGCGACGCTTGAGCGCCACCTGGCGGTCCGGCGAGCCGGGCATCGAGAGCGTGCCCATCAGGCCGTCCGGACGGTCCAGGGTGATGTCCCCGTCCTTGGTGCGCAGGTGCACCGCGGTGATGCCCGGGCCACCGGTGACGACCCGCTCGACCGGGACGTGCAGCCGGTTGTGCAGCCAGAGGCCGAGCAGCTCGACGCTGGGGTTGTACGACTCGCCCTCGACCACCGCGGCGGTGACCTGGGAGGGCCGCTGGTCCAGCGCGGCGGCCAGCATCGAGCGCCAGCCGGTGATCCTGGTCCAGGCCAGGTCGGTGTCGCCCGGGGTGTAGCTCTGGGCCCGCTGGGCGAGCTGGCCCACCGGGGACTCGGCGGTGACGGCGTCGGTGATCCGGCGCTGGGCGATCGAGCCCAGCGGGTCCTGGGCCGGGTGCAGCGGCGCGTTCTCGGGCCACCAGACCACCACCGGGGCGTCCGGCAGGAGCAGCGGCAGGACGACCGACTGGGCGTGCGCGGCGAGCTCGCCGTGCATGCGCAGGACGACCGTCTCGCCGGAGCCGGCGTCGGTGCCGACCAGGATCTCGGCGTCCAGGCGGGTCTCGGCGCGGGCCCGGGGCGAACGCCCGGCGCGCTTGATGACCGCCAGGGTGCGCGAGGGGTGCTCGCGGGAGGCGTCGTTGGCGGCCTTGAGGGCGTCGTAGGCGCTGCCCTCGTCGGTCACGATCACCAGGGTGAGCACCATGCCCGCGGCGGTGGAGCCGCTGGCCCGGCGCGCCTCCATCAGCGCTGCGTTGATCTTGCTGGACGTGGTGTCCGTGAGGTCGATCTTCATGGCCGGCGCCAGCTCCTGCCGTCTCGTGCGAGCATCTCGTCGGCCTCGACCGGGCCCCAGGTCCCTGCCGGGTACTGGGCGGGCTTGCCGTGGGTGTCCCAGTACGTCTCGATCGGGTCGAGGATCTGCCAGGAGAGCTCGACCTCCTGGTGGCGCGGGAACAGGTTGGCGTCGCCGAGCAGCACGTCGAGGATGAGGCGCTCGTAGGCCTCCGGGCTGGACTCGGTGAAGGACTCGCCGTAGGCGAAGTCCATCGTGACGTCCCGGACCTCGAACGAGGTGCCCGGCACCTTGGAGCCGAACCGCACCGTCACGCCCTCGTCCGGCTGGACCCGGATGACCAGGGCGTTCTGCCCCAGCTCCTCGGTCGCGTAGGAGTCGAACGGCAGGTACGGGGCGCGCTGGAAGACCACCGCGATCTCGGTGACCCGGCGGCCGAGCCGCTTGCCGGTGCGCAGGTAGAACGGCACGCCCGCCCAGCGGCGGTTGTTGATCTCCAGCTTGATGGCCGCGTAGGTGTCCGTCTTGGAGTCCGGGTTGATGCCGTCCTCGTCGAGGTAGCCCCGGACCTCCTCGCCGCCCTGCCAGCCGGACGCGTACTGGCCGCGCACGGTGTGCTTGCCGAGGTCGGCCGGGAGCTTGACGGCGCTGAGCACCTTGAGCTTCTCGGCCACCAGCGCCTTGGGGTGGAACGACGCCGGCTCCTCGATGGCGGTGAGCGCCATCAGCTGGAGCAGGTGGTTCTGGATGACGTCCCGGGCGGAGCCGATGCCGTCGTAGTAGCCGGCGCGGCCGCCGATGCCGATGTCCTCCGCCATGGTGATCTGCACGTGGTCGACGTACGACCGGTTCCAGATCGGCTCGAACATCTGGTTGGCGAAGCGCAGGGCCAGGATGTTCTGGACGGTCTCCTTGCCCAGGTAGTGGTCGATCCGGAAGACCTCGTCACGGGGGAAGACCTCGTGGACGATCCGGTTCAACTCCTGGGCGCTCTCCAGGTTGTGCCCGAAGGGCTTCTCGATCACCGCGCGCCGCCAGGACTTCCTGACGGGCCCCTCCTGGCCGTTGGCGGGCGAGGCGGGCGGGTCGGCCAGGCCGTGCTTCTTCAGCTGCTGCACCACGGTCGGGAAGAACTTCGGCGGCACCGAGAGGTAGAACGCGAAGTTGCCGCCGGTGCCCTGAGCCTTGTCGAGCTCCTCGATGGTCTCGCGGAGCTTGTCGAAGGCGTCGTCGTCGCCGAAGTCGCCCTGGACGAAGCGCATGCCCTTGGCGAGCTGCTGCCAGACCTCCTCGCGGAACGGGGTCCGGGCGTGCTCCTTGACCGCGTCGTGGACCTCCTTGGCGAAGTCCTCGTCCTCCCACTCGCGGCGGGCGAAGCCGACGAGCGAGAAGCCCGGCGGCAGCAGGCCGCGGTTGGCCAGGTCGTAGATGGCCGGCATCAGCTTCTTGCGGGACAGGTCGCCGGTGACCCCGAAGATGACCAGGCCGGACGGCCCCGCGATACGCGGGAGCCGCCGGTCGGTGGGGTCACGAAGCGGGTTGACGGGGGCGACGGGGGAGTCGCCCGCGTCCGAGTCCGACGTCAACTCAGGGAAGTCAGTGCTCACTTGATGTGCTCCGCTTTCGTGCGCTGGCTGTGAGCGGGGGTCACTTCTCGTCGGCGAAGGAGGCGAGCGAGGCGGTGACGGTGTCGAGCAGCTCGTTCCAGGACTGCTCGAACTTCTCCACGCCCTCGTCCTCCAGCACCTGGACGACGTCGTCGTAGTCCACGCCGGCGGCGGCGATGGCGTCCATCACGGCCTTGGCGTCGGCGTAGTTGGGGACGATGGTGCCGCCGGTGATCACGCCGTGGTCGCCGGTGGCCTCCAGGGTGGCCTCGGGCATGGTGTTCACGGTGCCCGGGGCGACCAGCTCGGTGACGTACAGGGTGTCCGGCAGGGCCGGGTCCTTGACACCGGTGGAGGCCCAGAGCGGGCGCTGCGGCTTGGCACCGGCGGCCTCCAGGGCCTTCCAGCGGGCGCTGCCGGCGGTCTTGCCGTCGACGCTGCCGAAGACCTCCTCGTACGCCTGGTAGGCCAGCCGGGCGTTGGCCAGCGCGGCCTTGGAGCGCAGCTGCTTGGCGTCGCCGCCGACCTTGTCGAGGCGCTTGTCGATCTCGGTGTCCACGCGGGAGACGAAGAAGGAGGCGACCGACTCGATCTGCGAGAGGTCCAGGCCCTTGGCCTTGGCGGACTCCAGGCCGGTCAGGTAGGCGTCGATCACCGCGCGGTAGCGCTCCAGCGAGAAGATCAGCGTGACGTTGACGCTGATGCCCCTGCCGATGACCTCGGCGATCGCCGGCAGGCCGGCCTTGGTGGCGGGGATCTTGATGAAGACGTTCGGGCGGTCGACCAGCCACCACAGCTGCTTGGCCTCGGCGACGGTCGCGGCCGTCTCGTGGGCCAGGCGCGGGTCGACCTCGATGGAGACCCGGCCGTCGCGGCCGTTGGAGGCGTCGTAGACCGGGCGCAGCACGTCGGCGGCGTCCCGCACGTCCGAGGTGGTGATCATGCGAACGGCTTCGTCGGTGGTGACCTTGCGGACGGCGAGGTCGCGCAGCTGGCCGTCGTAGGAGGAGTCCCCGCCGCCGATGGCCTTCTGGAAGATGGTCGGGTTGGTGGTGACGCCCACCACGTGCTTGTTCTGCACCAGCTCGGCGAGGTTGCCGGTGTTCAGGCGCTTGCGGCTGAGGTCGTCCAGCCAGATCGCCACGCCTTCGTCGCTGAGGCGCTTCAGTGCGTCAGTCATGGTGCTCAGTCCTTCTTCTGTCTTCATCTGTCTGTCTGTGGGGTCGTCAGACGGGCCGCGTACCCGCTGTGCGGGCGGGCACGCGGCCCCGGTGGTGCTAGCGGTTGACGGCTTCGAGCGAGCGCAGCGCGTTGTGGGACTCGGCGACGACGCGCTCGGCGGTCAGGCCGAACTCCTCGAAGAGCACCTGGTAGTCGGCGGAGGCGCCGAAGTGCTCCAGCGAGACGATCCGGCCGTGGTCGCCGACCAGCTCGCGCCAGCCCTGGGCGATGCCGGCCTCGACCGAGACGCGCGCCTTGACCGACGGCGGCAGCACGCTGTCGCGGTAGGCCTGGTCCTGCTCCTGGAACCACTCGAAGGACGGCAGCGAGACCACGCGGGTCGCGACGCCCTCGGCCTCCAGGACCTCGCGGGCCTGGACGGCCAGCTGGACCTCGGAGCCGGTGCCGAGCAGGATCAGCTGCGGGTCGCCGTTGGACGCCTCGGCCAGGATGTAGCCGCCCTTCGCGGTGCCCTCGGCGGAGCCGAAGACCTCGCGGTCGAAGGTCGGGACGTTCTGGCGGGTGAGCGCCAGGCCGACCGGGCCCGGGTGGCTGGTCTGCCGCTCGACGACGGTGCGCCAGGCGACCGCCGTCTCGTTGGCGTCGGCCGGGCGGACCATGGTCAGGCCCGGGATGGCGCGCAGCGAGGCCAGGTGCTCGACCGGCTGGTGGGTCGGGCCGTCCTCGCCGAGGCCGATCGAGTCGTGCGTCCAGACGTAGGTGACCGGCAGCTTCATCAGCGCGGCCAGCCGGACGGCGGGGCGCATGTAGTCGGCGAAGACCAGGAAGGTGCCGCCGAAGACCCGGGTCCGGCCGTGCAGCGCGATGCCGTTCATGGTCGAGCCCATGGCGTGCTCGCGGATGCCGAAGTGGATCGTCCGGCCGTAGGGGCTCGCGCTCTTCAGCGGGTTGCCCTCGGGGAGGAAGGAGCTGTCCTCGTCGATGGTGGTGAGGTTGGACTCCGCGAGGTCGGCCGAGCCGCCCCACAGCTCCGGGATCACCGCGCCGAGCGCCTTGAGGGTCTCGCCGGAGGCCTTGCGGGTGGCGACGTCCTTGCCGGCGGCGAAGACCGGGACGGCCTTCTTCCAGCTCTCGGGGAGCTCGCCGGCCTGGATGCGGTCGAACTCGGCGGCGCGCTGCGGGTGGGCGGCGCGCCAGGCGCCGAGCGACTGCTGCCACTCGTCGCGGGCGGCCTTGCCGCGCTTGATGACCAGGCGGGCGTGCTCGATGACCTTGTCGCTGACCTCGAAGGTCTTCTCCGGGTCGAAGCCCAGGACCTTCTTGGTGGCGGCGATCTCGGCGGCACCGAGCGCGGAGCCGTGCGCCTTGGCGGTGTTCTGCGCGTCCGGGGCCGGCCAGGCGATGATGGTGCGCATCGCGATGATCGACGGGCGGGAGGTCTCGGCCTTGGCCGCGGCCAGCGCCTCGGCCAGGACGGCCACGTCGATGTCGCCGTTGGACTTCGGGGCGACCCGCTGCACGTGCCAGCCGTACGCCTCGTAGCGCTTGAGCACGTCCTCGGAGAAGGCCGTCTCGGTGTCGCCCTCGATCGAGATGTGGTTGTCGTCGTAGAGCGCGACCAGGTTGCCCAGCTTCTGGTGGCCGGCCAGCGACGAGGCCTCGGCGGAGATGCCCTCCTCCAGGTCGCCGTCGGAGACGATGGCCCAGATGGTGTGGTCGAACGGCGACTCGCCGGCCGGGGCGTCCGGGTCGAACAGGCCGCGCTCGAAACGGGCGGCCATCGCCATGCCCACGGCGTTGCCGATGCCCTGGCCGAGCGGGCCGGTGGTGGTCTCGACACCCGCGGTGTGACCGTGCTCGGGGTGGCCGGGGGTGCGACTGCCGGCGACCCGGAAGGCCTTGAGGTCGTCCAGCTCCAGGCCGTAGCCGGAGAAGTAGAGCTGCGTGTAGAGGGTCAGGCTGGTGTGCCCGGGAGAGAGGACGAAACGGTCGCGACCGACCCATGCCGGGTCGGTCGGGTCGTGGCGCAGGAAGCGCTGGAAGATCAGGTACGCCGCCGGGGCCAGCGACATGGCCGTCCCGGGGTGTCCGTTGCCGACCTTCTGGACCGCGTCCATGGCCAGGACGCGGGCGGTGTCGACCGTCCGCTCGTCCAGCTCGGACCACTCGAATGCATTCGTCGGCGTCGTGCTCACCCTGTCTCAGGGCTCCTTCCATTGTGAAGAGTGACCCCGTGAAGGGGACCGGGTCGGCCACGTCGCTGGGGCCGGACATTGGGTGGTGCCGGTCACGGAGGGTAGATCCCGCTTCTCGGTGCGAGCCTACCGCCCGGGTCGTGGCTCACCCTCCGTGCTGAGACAACCGGGATTTCCGTATGGCGATTCCCACGAGGGTTCGAGAGGTGCTTTTGTCCCAGGCTCTCCTGGTTTCGTGTTGTCTGCCCGTCCGATGGTCAGGACGGGGGACCCACGCCCCACCAGGTCCGCTTCGTGTGTTCGGCCAGGGGGTTCACCCGGGGGTGTGCGTTCCGCCCCGCCGGGGGACCCCGGAGCCGGTGGGGAGATATGGAGCGTCTAAGGTGGCGTGGTACGCGCAGAGCGGACGATTCGGGAACTTCGTTCCGGTGGACGCCTGCGAAGATTCATCTTCAGTTGGGGTGTTAGTGACCGCCGTCGAATCCCGTCCCGCCGGGGTCACCGGGGCGACGCCCGCGCGCCGGCCGTTCGGGGCCCGTGTCGGCGCCTTCGTCGCACTGACCAAGCCGCGGATCATCGAGCTGCTGCTGATCACCACCGTGCCGGTGATGTTCCTGGCGCAGCGTGGTGTCCCGGATCCGCTGCTGGTGCTGGAGGTGGTCGTCGGCGGCTACCTGTCGGCCGGTGGCGCCAACGCCCTCAACATGTACATCGACCGGGACATCGACGCGGTGATGTCGCGCACCGAGCGCCGGCCGCTCGTCACCGGCATGGTGTCGCCGCGCGAGGCACTGGTCTTCGGCATCGCGCTGGCGGTCGGCTCCACGCTCTGGCTCGGGTACTTCGTCAACGCGCTCTCCTCCCTGCTCGCGCTGTCGGCTCTCCTCTTCTACGTGTTCGTCTACACGCTGGGGCTGAAGCGGCGTACCGCGCAGAACATCGTCTGGGGCGGGATCGCCGGCTGCATGCCGGTCTTCGTCGGCTGGGCCGCGGTCACCAACTCGGTCTCCTGGTCGGCGCTGGTGCTCTTCCTGGTCATCTTCTTCTGGACGCCGCCGCACTACTGGCCGCTGTCGATGAAGGTGCGCGAGGACTACGAGCGGGCCGGCGTGCCGATGCTGCCGGTGGTCAAGGGCAACCTGGCGGTCGCCAAGCAGATCGTCATCTACTCCTGGGTGATGGTCGCCGTCTCGCTGGCGCTCTGGCCGCTGGCCGAGACCAGCTGGCTGTACCCCGTCTCGGCGGTGCTGCTGGGCGCGGCCTGGCTGAAGGAGGCGCACGGGCTGTACGCCCGGGCCAAGGCCGGGACGGTCGGCGCGAAGCTCAAGGAGATGCGCCTGTTCCACTGGTCCATCACCTATCTGACGCTGCTGTTCGTGGTCATCGCGGTGGACCCGTTCGTGAAGTGAGCCGTCGAACGGCGAAGGTGAGCCGTTGAACGTCGAAGGGCCCCGGTCTGCGGACCGGGGCCCTTCGCGTTTCAGCGCGGCGGCAGCTCGGAGGGCCCGACCCGGTCCTCCAGCCAGTCCCGCAGGGGCTGCGAGGCCCGCAGGAAGCCGGTGATCCGGTCGTAGGCGGTCCGGGTGCCGAGCCACGCCGCGGGCGGCCACTCCTGCCAGGCGATCAGCCCCTTGTGGCGCAGCAACCCGATCCGCGGGTGGTCCCGGGGGTAGCCGCGCGGGGCGGACTTCAGGCTGTCCCGGCCGACCACCTCCGGGCCGGCCCCGCCGACCCGGGCGATCACCCGCTCCAGCTCGGCGCCGCTCACCTCCTCGGCGACGGCCGCCCGGTAGCGCGCCAGCTGGTCCGGGGCGAGCTGGTAGAGCCCGTTGCCGCAGGCCAGGCCGTCGGCGGAGAGCTGGATGTAGCCGCCGGCCGCCAGGTGGGCGCCGATGTGCGTCTTGTACGGGGACTTGTCGGCGCTGAACCGGACGTCCCGGTTGGGCCGGAAGATCTTGCCCGGGCCGAACTCGGGCTCCAGCTCGGCGAGCAGGTGTTCCATCGGCTCCCGCACGGCGTGCTCGTACCGGTCCTTGTGGGTCTGCCAGAAGGGCCTGGAGTTGTCGGTCTCCAGGTGCTCGTAGAACTCAAGGGCCTCGGCCGGCCAGCCTTGGAAGGTCACCGGACCAGTATGTGGTCCGGTGCACAGTCAGGTCCCGTCGCCAGCTCCGCTACCGATGGGTAGCATGCGGGCATGAGCAGCGCAGAGACCGCCACCCCCGCCGCGCCGGACGCCCGCGTCGAACGCCGCGCCAAGCGCATCGCCAAGCACCTGACCGCCTTCGCCCGGCAGCACGGCGGCAGCGCCGACGGCGTCGTCGAGTACGTCGGCACCGTCGCCACCCGGATCGTGGTGGTCGGCGCGGACGGCGCGTGGGGCGACCAGGTCGCCCCGAGCTACGCCGTCGGCCGCCGGGCCGCCGAACTGGCCGGGGTGACCCTGCACGACAGCTTCGAGGGCGAGCTGGGCCTGAAGGTGAAGACGGGTCCGTACGAGTGGAAGCGGATGGCCGGCATCCAGATCGGCGGCTGACGCCGGTCCCGGACACGCGAAGGGGCCCCGGGTGATCCCGGGGCCCCTTCGGGTGGGCGCGCCTTTCGCGTGCGTGCGGCCGGTGTCCGCGCGTCGGGTGTCAGACGGCGGCGGTCTGCGCCGCCCGGGCGGGCAGCGGGACGACGGGCGCGTCCTCGTCCGCCCGGACCCGCAGCGCCGGCGGGATGCGCAGGGCGGCGATCCAGGTGAGCGTGGCGCCCAGCATGTGCACACCGACCAGGAGCTCCGGGACGTCCGTGAAGTACTGGACGAAGCCGAGCACCCCCTGGACCAACAGCACCACGAGCAGCTCGCGGGCCCGCGCGCGGGCGGCCGGCGGAGCCTTCACGGCGGCGAGCACGAAGATCACCGCGATCGCCAGGCCGACCGAGACGAACGCCAGGTCGGCGTGCACCTGGGCGAGCCGGTCGTAGTCGAGGGGAATCCGCGGCACCAGCTTGTTGTCCTTGGGCGTCCCCGGGTGGTGCCCGGCGCCGGTCACCAGCGTCCCGGCCGCCACCAGCAGGCCGATCACGGTGACCAGGACGTAGGACAGTCGGATGATCGGGCGGGCCACCGCGGGCTGCGGCGGGCCGTCACCCTCGCGCGAGCGCTCCCACATCAGCAGCGCGACCCAGACCAGGGCCATCGCGGCGATCAGGTGGGCGGCCACGGTGTACGGGTTGAGGCCGGTCAGCACGGTGATCCCACCGAGCACGGCGTTGCTCATCACCAGCCAGAACTGGGCCCAGCCCAGCCTGGTTAGGCTGCGTCGCCAGGGCCGCGCGGACCCCTCGGCCGACGGCCGGCGGTGGCAGCGGGCGGCCAGGATCGCCCAGCCGATGGCCGCGCTCAGCACATAGGTGAGCATCCGGTTGGCGAACTCGATGATCCCGTGGAGGCCCATTTCGGGCGTCGGCGTGATGCTCTCGCCGGTGCAGCGGGGCCAGGTGGTGCAGCCGAGGCCGGACGCGGTGAGCCGGACGGCTCCGCCGGTGACGACGATCACCACGCTCATCACCAGCGCGGCGAACGCGGCGCGCCGGACCATGGCGGCGGACGGCCGCCAGCGGTCGGCGAGCAGGGAGAAGGGGGTAGGCACGGGGTCAATCGTAGGCGGCCTTACAGCCGATCTTGGGGCGGGGCGGGGTCGCGGTCCGGTCGCGGCGGGCGGGTGGCGGGCCCGCGGGGTGTGCGTGCCGCCGGGGCGGTCGGTGCGACAGGCCCTGCGAAGTGTCCTGCGGCGTGTCGTCCGGCGTGTCGTCCGACCGGAACAGGACTGTTCGGACAAAGCGGATATTGGTCTTGACCAATCGATCGGATGGCCGAAAGAGTGCGGTTTGGTCCATACCTTTTTCCGGACCTCTCCCACCCCCCGCACGTAAGCGGAGATCCTGCACATGCGCATACCCACTCCCGCCGCCGCGCTCGCGCTCGGCGGATCCCTTGCCCTGGCCGGTCTCGTCGCCCCGGCCGCGTACGCGGCCGAGCCCGGTCAGCAGTGCCAGAACCTTGGTGTCGCCAACCTCTACGGTGAGTTCATCGAGGGCGACGACACCCACACGCCGGACGCCGAAGGCGCGGTGGCGGTCGGCGGCAACGCGGACTTCACCGGCGGCTTCTCGGTCGGCCAGGAGCTGACGCCGGAGCAGGTGGCGGCGCTGCCCGGCGGCAACGCGCTGGTCGTGGCCGGCAAGATCACCGGACACAACACCCAGGTGATGAAGGGCAACGGTGTCTACGGCTCGAAGGCCGCCGGCGCCGTCGTCGACGCCCACCAGGGCAAGATCAGCCAGGGCGCGTCCCCGATCGACTTCAAGGCCGAGTTCGCCAAGCTGCGCGCCGCCGCCACCGCGCTCGCCGCCGCGCCGCAGACCGCCGGCGCCACGGTCGAGGCGAAGGGCGCGGGCCTCTACCTGAGTGCCGCCGACGCCAAGCTCAACAGCTTCACCGTCAGCGCCGCGACCCTCCAGGGCGCCACCGACGTCTTCGTGAAGGTGCCGGTCGGCTCGGTCACCGTGATCACCGTGACCGGTGACGCCTACGACATGGCCGCCGCCAGGACCACCGGCTTCCACCTGTGGGACGAGGGCAAGAAGGCCTACGTCCTGGACGACAAGCTGCAGAGCGCGGCGGGCGGGGCGGTCAGGGCCAAGCTGCTCTGGAACTTCCCGACCGCCACCAAGGTGGTCAAGAACAGCGCGGCCGCCTGGGCCGGCACCGTGCTGGCGCCGAACGCCGCCTTCGACCTCGGCAGCGGCGGACCGGTCAACGGCTCGGTGATCGCCAAGTCGCTGACCGGCAAGGGCGGCGCGGAGACGCACCACTACCCGTTCACCGGCTGCCTGCCCACCGAGGTGCCGCCGACCACCGTGCCGACCGTGCCCCCGGTGGTGCCGACCGGTTCGCCGTCGGCGAGCACCACCCCGAGCGCCTCGGGCACGCCGAGCACGCCGGGCACGCCGGGTGCCTCGGTGACCCCGAGCGCCTCGGGCAGCCCGTCCACCCCGGCCGGCAAGCCGAGCCCGAGCGCCTCGGGCAGCCCCTCGGCCGCCGCCTCCCCGTCCTCGTCGGCGGCGGGGGTGCCGAGTGCCTCGGCCAGCCCGTCGGCCGAGGCCAGCACCGGGGGCGGTCTCGCCCACACCGGCTCCGGCCCGGTCGTCCCGCTGGCGATCGGCGGCGCGGTCGTCATCGCCGCGGGTGGCGCGATCGTGGTGGCCACGCGTCGTCGGGCGGCCGGGAAGGCCTGACGGCCCCTCGGCTGACCGTTGTGCTGCCCCCGGTGGTCGGATTCGACCGCCGGGGGCAGCACTCTTTTGGCCACTGTGACGGAATACGTTCAAGTTGGCCGAACCGGTGTTGTGCGAGGTGGCGGGTGTGATGGGCTGCCTCCTGCACAACCGGGGCCGGACGGACAGTCGAAATCCGGTCGTACGGCGGGGTGTGGGGAGGTACGGGGGTGCCGGTAGAGTCCCCCGGACAGTCGTGGCGGGCCACCGCGCAACCACTCAACAAGCCTGCTGCACAAGACCGTTCGGAGGGGACAACGAAATGGCGCGACAGCGGCGGCAGATCGGTATCAGGAGCGCGGCACTGGCGGGGACGGCGGCGGTCGCCGTCCTGCTGCCCGTGGCGCTGGCGACCAGCGCCTCGGCACATGTGCCGAAGTGGCAGGTGACCTGCGACAAGATCGTGATCGATCTGACCAACTACAGCGACGCGAGCGGTGTGAAGAACGTCGTCAGCCTGACCGTCGACGGCGAGAAGGTGCTCGACCAGAAGGAGTTCGGCAAGGAGTTCCACGGGACGTACCCGGTGAAGGACCACGCCAAGCCGGTCAGCGCCACCTTCGTGGTCACCACCACCGAGGACCCGAAGAACGGCGACTGGAACAAGACGGAGACCAAGACGATCGAGGTCTGCCAGACCCCGACGCCCACCCCGACGCCCACACCGACTCCGACTCCGACCCCCACGCCCACGCCCACGCCCACGGCGACTCCCACGCCCACGGCGACTCCCACGCCCACCAAGACCCCGACCCCCACGCCGACCCCGTCGCGCACCGCCACCCCCACGGCGACCCCGACCCCCACCCCGACCCGGACGCCCAGCCCGGCTCCCAGCACCGCCACCCCCGGCCCGGTGCTCGCCCAGACCGGTAGCAGCGACGCCACCCCCGCCATCGCGGCGGCCGGCGGCGGCGTCCTGCTCCTCGGCGGCGCGATCGTGCTGCTCGCCCGCAGGCGCCGCAACGGCGACAGCGAGAGCTGACGCCCGCGAGTAGTCCCGGTGGCCCCCCGCTCGCACCGTCGAGCGGGGGGCCACCGTGCTGGGTGGTGGAGTCGTGGCGCCGGCTCTTGATCTTTAGTCCAGCACGGGAATGTCGGCCGGTCGGCGTGGACAGGTCCTCCGGCGATCCCTGGCGTCGATGTCCGACGGCCATGACGGCCGGTTCGAAGGGAGCGATTTCCATGCTCGGTGATCCGAAGTTGACCAGGCTGACCGGTCGGGTCAACGGTCCCAACTGCGATGACGACGACTGCCCGAACGTCTACGCCACCGACCGCGATACGTTCGTCTCCGGCGCCCCGCCCCGGTCGCGCCGCAGGACGCCGTCGTCACCCTCACCGTGCCGGAGGCCGCCCGCGCCGCGGCCGCCGCGGGGACGACCGTCCGGCTGGGCCGAGGACGGTCACAGGCCCGGCGGGCGGCTGCGTTCAGTGGACGACTGTCGGCCGGAGCCAGCAGGAATTCGTCAGCCGGCGGGCTGCGTGGTCCACTGCTGGTTTGCGCCGCTGTTCCTCCACCAGAGCTGCGCGGGCGCACCCTGAGCGTTGCTGAATCCGCCGATTTCCATATTCATGTTCTCGACGCTGAACATACGGGACGCGGACCCGCCGTAACTCGCCATTGACCACCGCTGCGTGTTGTCACACGTGAACTGCTTCAGCAGCTCGCCGCCGACCGGCTGACCGCCTCCGTCGAAGTAGACGCACTTTCCGCTGTACACATTGATCAGCGACACCTGGCCGACGTAGCCACCCGGTGCGTCCGCCAGGCGCCACTGCTGGTTGTCGCCCGAGCTGCAGTCCCACTGCCGGACCGGGGCGCCGTCGTCCGTCCGCCAGTCCGCCACCTCAAGACACTTGAGACTGCTGTTGTTGATGAAGCGGAACGGGCCCTCGCCGCCCCAGACGGCCGACGCCGACTGGCCACCCATCAGCAGCCCGGCGCCAACAGCCACCACACCCGCGCGAAGCGCGTTCTTCTTCAGACTGGACCGCATTTCCCAACCCCCTGTAATCGCGCGAGGACACAGCGGGACATTCCCCCGCATGGCGTTCTCCCCTGATGCCATAAACGGTCCGATCATGGCAGCCACGCCCCACCGCCACAAGTTTATTCGCGCGCGATGGAACCGGGCGGTCGGCGCCAACACCTGAAATCCCGGGACGAATCGCCGTCGGATTCCGATGATCTCCACCGCCGAGCCCCGGAAGTCCGCCACGTTGCGCTCGCGGCGCCGTCGGCGGAGCGCCCCTGAACGCCGACGAGCGCACGACGCTGGAGGGTTGGCTCGACTTCCATCGCGCCACGCTGGCCATGAAGTGCGAGGGCCTGGACGACGAGCAGGCCGCCGCGGCGTCGGTGCCGCCGTCCGGCGTCACGCTCACCGGCCTGGTCCAGCACATGGCGGAGGTGGAGCGGAACTGGTTCCGCCGCGTGTTCGCCGGGGAACAGGCTCCGCCCATCTACGACCCGCAGGCCGATCCGAGCGGCCCCGACGGTGGGTTCGACCTGGCGGCGGGCACCGCTCTGAGCGACGCCCTCGACACGTGGCGCGCGGAGATCGCCCGCGCCCGTGAGCACTGCGCCGCGCACGCTCTGACCGATACGGGTCGCTTCATGGAGCAGGACGTCAACCTTCGCTGGATCTACGTCCACATGATTGAGGAGTACGCCCGCCACAACGGCCACGCCGACCTGGTCCGGGAGCGCATCGACGGCACCACCGGGGTGTAGCACCGGACCGGTCGGCGTCGGCCCGGTGGCCGGCTTCCCGTCCCGGGCCCGGTGCCCAGCCGGACCGGTAGCGGCGACGCTCCCCGTGGTCGCGGTGTGAGACCCTTCGGTCGCGATCGGCGGGGGCGTCGCGCACGGCAACGATGGGGGCGAGATGGAATCAGACGGATCCGGGCACGTGGGGCCGACACCGGTGGAGACCGCCGGTCACCTCCTGGCGCGGATCCGGGAGGGCGGTCTCCACGTCCGGAGGAAGAAGAAGACCTTCCGCCTGGCCTCCTCGGCCCTGAAGGTGCTGACGCTCCTGCTGTCCGCCGCCTCGACGATCATCCTCGGCCTGCAGGACCTGGACTTCTGGGCCGGCCTGGGCTTCGCCCTCGTGGCCGTGGTGACCCTGCTGGGAGCCGTCGAGTCGTTCTTCAACTGGCGATCGCGCTGGGTGTTGATGGAGGAGTCGCAGCACCGGTTCGAGCGCCTCGCCGCCGAGTTGGAGTACCTCGTCGCCTCGACGCCCGCCGACGAGCTCACCCAGGACCGGCTCCGGCCGATCTTCGACGAGTACCAGGGCGTGTGGGCGCGGCAGAGCGAGCGCTGGCTCCAGGACCGCCGCACGCAGGCCGCCCAACCGGGCGGCCACTGAGCCGTCGGTGGGTCCGACTTTCCACGCCGGGTGGAGGGTCCTCGCTCGGGCCGGTCCCTCGCTCGGTCCGAGCGAGGGACCGTCGGACAGCTGAGCGCGACCACCAAGGCCCTCACGTCCGGGGGAGGGCCGCTCCGCTTCCCGGGGCCCTCCCGGGCCGGGGGCGCGGCCGCGTCACAGGCTTCCGCCGAAGGCCGGGCAGGCTACGCTCGCAGCGAGTACGGGACCGAGGAGATCCGAGGAGGGCACCACGGCCCTGACCAGCCGCGAACGCGTCATCAGAACGCTGACGTTCTGGCTGCGCCCGGCCTTCGCCCTGCGCTGCGTCAGCCGTTTCCAGAAGCTCGTGGGCTTCGACCGCTCGATGGCCCTGGCGGCCGGCGCGCTGGCGGCCACCGTTCCGCTCTCGATCCTCACCAGCACCATCCTGGCGCGCGCGGGGCACACGGACACGGCGGAGCGGATCATCGGCCGCTACCAGCTGACCGGCGAGGGCGCCGATGCCATCCGGCAGGTGTTCGCGCTGTCGTCCGGCACGACCGCGACCGTCGGCGTCTTCGGGGCGGCGTTCCTCGTGATCTCGGTGCTGAGTTTCGCGCGGGCGGTCCAGCGCCTGTTCGAGCAGACCTGGGACCTGAGGCCGCTCAGTGTCCGCAACACGCTGAACGACCTGTGGTGGGTGGCCGGGCTCACCGGCTACCTGACGGTCACCGGTCTGGTCTACGGCCTCCTCGGCCGCGGGCGCCTGCAACTGGGGGCTGCCGCTGTCGAGGCGCCGGTGACCGCGGCCTTCTTCGTCTGGAGCGGCTGGATCCTCACCGCGCGGCGGAGCACCTGGCGGGCCCTGCTCCCGTTCGGCGTCGTCGGGGGCGCGCTGACGTCGGTGTACTCGGTGGGCGCGACGGTCTACCTGCCGCACCTGTTCAACTCCTCGGCCACCCGCTACGGCGCGGTGGGCGCCGTCTTCGCGACGCTCTCGGCGCTCTTCGGCGCCATGCTGGTCACCGTGGGGTCGGCCGCGCTCGGGCGGGAGGTGCGCGACGAGCTCGTCGGCATCGCCAGGGGCGAGCGCCCGCCCGACGACGAGGTCCGCCGCGAATGGCACACCGTGATCGAGCAGGCGCGATCGCGGTGGCACACCACCCGGCAGCTGATCGCCCGCCACCGCCGGTCCAAGCAGCCGGGCGACCCGGATGGACCGGCCGAACCGGATGGACCGGAGGCACCCTGACCGTCAGGACGCGCGTCGGCCGGCCGGGCCCCGCAGCCCACCGGCGCACCACCACCGACCCCAGAGGCCGCCACCGCCTACCCGCCCGAGCGGGACCGGCGAGGCCCCGGCCCGTCGTGTCGCCTATGCTCCGGGGGCTATGGAGACCGCCGTTCTGGTGTTCGGTGCCGTCCTCGGCTCCCTCTCGTGCTTCACGGCGCGGGAGACGTACAGGGTGCACCAGGTCCGCGGCCGCGGCGTTCGCGCCGACGGCCGGGTGGAGCACATCCGGACCGACACCGACGGGGACGGCGTCCTCCAGCAATCCCGGTGGTCCGCTTCGACCTCCCCGACGGCACGACCGTCGAGGCGCAGAGCGCCACCGGCGAGCCCCACGCCTGCCGGCTCGGCCCGGGCGACCGGGTCGACGTCGCCTACCACCCGAGCCGGCCGAAGCAGATCGTCGTCATCGGGTTCGACGGCATCGCCAACCCGTGGCTCTACGGCGGGATCACCCTGTTCCTGGCCGGCCTCGCGACGGTCATGCTGCGGGCCGTATTCGTGGCCCCCCGACGACGGGTGGCCTCCCTGCCGGAGAGGAGGGGCCGACCGCCCGGGCTACTCCCAGCGGAAGAACCGGGCCGCGGCGGCCAGCCCGAGGACCGCCCAGCCGGCCAGGATGCCGAGGTCCGCCCACGGCACGCCGGCGCCGGTCTGCAGTACCGAGCGGAGGCCGTCGGACAGGGCGGCGATCGGCGTCAGTTCCAGAACCGACTGGACGGCGGACGGGAACTTCGACAGCGGGACGATCACCCCGCCGGCCAGCAGCAGCAGGATGAAGACCAGGTTGGCGGCGGCCAGCGTGGCCTCCGCCCTCAGCGTGCCGGCCATCAGCAGGCCGAGGCCCGAGAAGGCGGCGGTGCCGAGCACGAGCAGTGCCGCGACGGTGAGCGGATCGCCGTGCGGGGACCAGCCGAGCGCCAGGGCGATCACGCTCAGCAGCGCGACCTGCAACGCCTCGGTGACCAGGACGCAGCCGGTCTTCGCCGTGAGCAGCGCCCAGCGCGGCAGCGGGCTGGCGCCGAGCCGCTTGAGCACGCCGTACCGTCGCTCGAAGCCGGTGGCGATGGCCTGGCCGGTGAAGGCGGTGGACATCACGGCCAGCGCGAGCAGGCCGGGGGCCAGGAAGTCGACGCGCTTGCCGGGGCCCTCCACGGCGACGATGTCGACGGCGGAGAAGAGGACGAGCAGCACCGTCGGGATGATCACGGTCAGCAGCAGCTGTTCGCCGTTGCGCAGCAGCATCTTCGTCTCGAAGGCGGTCTGCGCGAGCAGCATCCGGCCGACGGGGGCGGCGCCGGGCTTGGGCGAGTAGTCCACGGAGGTCACGAGCGGAGGTCCCGTCCGGTCAGGTCGAGGAAGACGTCTTCGAGGCTGCGGCGCTGCACGGCGAGCCGCTCGGGGAGGATGCCGGAGGCCGCGCACCAGCCGGTGACGGTGGCCAGCAGCCGCGGGTCGACGGTCGTCTCGATGCGGTAGCCGCCGGGGGAGGCCTCGGTGGCGGTGGCGCCCTCGGGCAGCTCCTTGAGCAGCGGGGCGAGGTCCAGGCCGGGCGGGCCGTCGAAGCGCAGCGTGGACTCGGCGCCGTCGCGGCAGAGTTCCTCGGGGGTGCCTTCGGCGATCACCCTGCCGCGGTCGACGATCACGACGTGGTCGGCGAGCTGCTCGGCCTCGTCCATGTGGTGGGTGGTGACGACCACCGTGACGCCGTCCCGGCGCAGGTCGCGGACCAGCTCCCAGGTGGCGCGGCGGGCCTGCGGGTCGAGGCCGGCGGTGGGCTCGTCCAGGAAGACCAGCTCGGGCCGGCCGACCACGGCCATCGCCAGGGCGAGCCGCTGCTGCTGGCCGCCGGAGAGCCGGCGGTAGGTGGTGCGGCCGCAGGAGCCGAGGCCGAGGCGCTCGACCAGGGCGTCCACGTCGAGCGGGTCGGCGTGCAGTTTGGCGGTGTGCCGGAGCATTTCGACGGCGCGCGCTCCCGCGTACACGCCGCCGGATTGCAGCATCACGCCGATCCGCGGCCGCAGCTCGGCGCCCTGGGTGACCGGGTCCAGGCCGAGGACCCGGACGGTGCCGGCGTCGGGGTGGCGGTAGCCCTCGCAGGTCTCGATGGTGGTGGTCTTGCCGGCGCCGTTGGGGCCGAGCACGGCGGTGACGGCGCCGCGCGCGAGGGTGAGGTCGAGACCGTCCACCGCCGTCTTGGTGCCGTAGCGCTTGACCAGCCCGGTGACCCGGACCGCGGGTTCGGAGTGCATACCGGCGAGTCTAAGAGGAGCGAACACGCGGGCCGGCCGGGAGGCCGGGCCCGGGCCGGTGGACGCGGTGGGCGGGGCGTGGCGGAGGATGGGATTCCGGATCGGCGGGCCCCGGGGAGCCGGGCCCGGAACGGCCCCGTCGACCGGCCGAACGGCGCCCCCGTGATCGTTTCCGCAGGTCAGGTAAGGCTTACCTGCGTGACAGATGACACGAGTGAGGCCTGCATCACGGCTTGTCCCTTCGGAAGGAATTACGCAACAATCGTGTTGTGAAAAACATGCGCGAGCACCCCACGCAGCAGGAGGCCGAGTCGGCCCCCGGCTGCGCCGTGCCCGCGACGGCGACCGAGGTGCTGCTCGACGGTCACCGGGCGACCCGGGACCGGGTCGCGCGATCGATCCTCGACCACGGCCCCTCCTCCGCCGCCGACCTGGCGAGCCGGCTCGGTCTGTCGACCGCCGCCGTCCGCCGTCACCTGGACGGCCTCGCCGCCGCCGGGCTGGTCGACGCCCGCGAGCAGCGGGTCTACGGCAGTCGCGGCCGGGGGCGCCCGGCCAAGGTCTTCGCCCTCACCGAATCCGGTCGGGACGCCTTCTACCAGGCGTACGACCAGCTCGCGGCCGACGCGCTGCGCTGGATCTCCGACGCGGTGGGCGGCGGCGCCGCGGGCGAGGAGGCGGTCGCCGCCTTCGCCCGCGCCCGGTTCGGCAAGCAGGGCGAGAAGTACCTGGACACCCTGCGCGAGGCCGCCGCCGGTGAGCGCACCGAGGCACTGGCCCGGGCGCTGAGCGCCGACGGGTACGCTGCCACGGTGCGGCGGGTTCCGTCGGCCGCGGCGAAAGCCCCGGCGGGCGCCCAGCTCTGCCAGCACCACTGCCCGGTCGCGCACATCGCCGAGCAGTTCCCGCAGCTCTGCGAGGCGGAGACCGAGGTCTTCTCCCAACTGCTGGGCACCCATGTGCAACGGCTGGCCACCATCGCCCACGGCGACGGGGTCTGCACCACCTATGTACCGGCACCCGGTGCCGCATCGTCGCCCTCCCTGCGCACCGCGGGGCCGGGTTCCGGTGCAGTGCCGACTGCCGGTACGTCCACCGAAGATTCAGCGTCCGCGCGTTAGGAAGCTCGCATGACTGACACCGTTTCGCACCCTGAGCTCGAAGGCCTGGGCACCTACGAGTACGGCTGGGCGGACCCGGATGCCGCCGGTGCCGTCGCCAAGCGCGGGCTCAGCGAGGACGTCGTCCGCGACATCTCGGCGAAGAAGAGCGAGTCCGAGTGGATGCTGAACCTCCGCCTCAAGGGCCTCAAGCTGTTCGGCAAGAAGCCCATGCCCACCTGGGGCTCGGACCTCACCGGCATCGACTTCGACAACATCAAGTACTTCGTCCGTTCGACCGAGAAGCAGGCCGAGTCCTGGGAGGACCTGCCCGCCGACATCAAGGCGACGTACGACCGGCTCGGCATCCCGGAGGCGGAGAAGCAGCGCCTGGTCGCCGGTGTCGCCGCGCAGTACGAGTCCGAGGTCGTCTACCACCAGATCCGCGAGGACCTGGAGGAGCAGGGTGTCATCTTCCTTGACACCGACACCGCGCTCCGGGAGCACCCGGAGATCTTCAAGGAGTACTTCGGCACCGTCATCCCGGCCGGTGACAACAAGTTCGCCGCGCTGAACACGGCCGTGTGGTCGGGCGGGTCCTTCATCTACGTGCCGAAGGGTGTCCACGTCGACATCCCGCTGCAGGCCTACTTCCGGATCAACACCGAGAACATGGGCCAGTTCGAGCGGACGCTGATCATCGTCGACGAGGACGCCTACGTCCACTACGTCGAGGGCTGCACCGCGCCGATCTACTCCTCGGACTCGCTGCACTCCGCGGTCGTGGAGATCATCGTCAAGAAGGGCGGCCGCTGCCGCTACACGACCATCCAGAACTGGTCGAACAACGTCTACAACCTGGTCACCAAGCGCGCCGTGGCGTACGAGGGCGCGACCATGGAGTGGGTCGACGGCAACATCGGCTCCAAGGTCACCATGAAGTACCCGGCCGTCTACCTGATGGGCGAGCACGCCAAGGGCGAGACCCTGTCGATCGCCTTCGCCGGTGAGGGCCAGCACCAGGACGCCGGCGCCAAGATGGTCCACATGGCGCCGAACACCTCCTCCAACATCGTCTCCAAGTCGGTGGCGCGGGGCGGCGGCCGCACCTCCTACCGCGGTCTGATCGAGATCGGCGAGGGCTCCAAGGGCGCCAAGTCCAACGTGCTCTGTGACGCCCTGCTGGTCGACACCATCTCCCGCTCGGACACCTACCCGTACGTGGACGTCCGCGAGGACGACGTGTCGATGGGCCACGAGGCGACCGTCTCCAAGGTCAGCGAGGACCAGCTCTTCTACCTGATGAGCCGGGGCATGACCGAGTTCGAGGCGATGGCGATGATCGTCCGCGGCTTCGTCGAGCCGATCGCGCGCGAGCTGCCGATGGAGTACGCGCTGGAGCTGAACCGGCTGATCGAGCTGCAGATGGAGGGCTCCGTCGGCTGACGCACGGCCGCACGCAGTCCAGTCCGCAATCTTAGGAAGAGAGCACCACGACAGCCATGGCTGACGTCAACACCCCCACCGGCTCCACGACCGCCGGTTCGATCGAGGTCGGCACCGCGGGCGCGGGCGCGCAGCTCGCCGGCCCCGGTACCGGCCGTGCCACCGTCCAGCAGCCGATCGACGCGCGCGTCGCGGTCAAGCCCTCCTTCGAGGTCGGCGACTTCCCGGTGCCGACCGGCCGCGAGGAGGACTGGCGGTTCACCCCGCTGCACCGACTCAACGGCCTGCACGACGGCAGCGCCGCCGAGGCGGAGAAGGGCGCCGACAAGGTCGAGCTGAGCCTTCCGGACGGCGTCACCGCCGAGACCGTCGGCCGCGACGACGCCCGGCTGGGCAAGGCCGGCAAGCCGGTCGACCGGGTCGCCGCCCAGGCGTTCAGCGCCTTCGAGCAGGCGCTCGTGGTCACCGTCCCCAAGGAGACGGTGCTCACCGAGCCGGTGAAGATCGACGTGCACGGCGAGGGCGGCACCCGCTTCGCCCACGTGGTGATCGACGTGAAGCCGTTCGCCGAGGCCGTCGTGGTGATCAACCACACCGGCACGGGCACCCGCGCGGCCAACGTCGAGCTGCTGCTCGGTGACGGCGCCAAGCTGACCTTCGTCTCCGTCCAGGACTGGGACCGCGACGCGGTGCACACCGCGCAGCAGACCGCCCTGGTCGGCCGGGACGCCTCGCTGAAGTCCGTCGTGGTCACCTTCGGCGGCGACGTGGTCCGCATCCACCCGCGGGTCTCCTACGCGGCGCCCGGTGGCGAGGCCGAGCTGTTCGGCCTCTACTTCGCCGACGCCGGCCAGCACCTGGAGCACCGTCTGGTCATCGACCACGACACCCCGCACTGCCGCTCCAACGTCGTCTACAAGGGCGCGCTGCAGGGCCAGGACGCGCACGCCGTCTGGGTCGGCGACGTGCTGATCCGCGCGGCCGCGGAGGGCACCGACACCTACGAGCTCAACCGCAACCTGGTGCTGACCGACGGCGCCCGGGTCGACTCGATCCCCAACCTGGAGATCGAGACCGGCGAGATCGTCGGCGCCGGCCACGCCTCCGCGACCGGCCGCTTCGACGACGAGCAGCTCTTCTACCTGCAGGCCCGCGGCATCCCGGCCGACGAGGCCCGCCGTCTGGTGGTGCGCGGCTTCTTCGCCGAACTGGTCCAGCAGATCGGCGTCGCCGAGATCCAGGAGCAGCTCATGGAGAAGATCGAGGCCGAGCTGGAAGCGGCGGTCTGAGGCCGATGAGTTTTCTCCGTGCCTGCGCGCTGAGCGAGCTCCAGGAGGACGTGCCCCGGCGCGTCGACCTCAACGGTGTGCCCGTCTCCGTCGTCCGCACCGACGAGGGGGTGTTCGCGATCAACGACACCTGCTCGCACGCGAACGTCTCGCTCTCCGAGGGCGAGGTCGAGGACTGCATGATCGAGTGCTGGCTGCACGGCTCCAGCTTCGACCTGCGCACCGGCAAGCCCTCCGGACTGCCCGCCACCAAGCCGGTCCCTGTCTACCCCGTAAAGATCGAAGGGGACGATGTGCTCGTCTCCGTCAACCAGGAGTCCTGAGTACATATGGCAACCCTTGAAATCCGCGACCTGCACGTCTCCGTCGAGGCGGAGAACGGCCCCCGGGAGATCCTGAAGGGCGTCGACCTGACCGTGAAGCAGGGCGAGACCCACGCGATCATGGGTCCGAACGGCTCCGGCAAGTCCACCCTGGCGTACTCGCTGGCGGGTCACCCGAAGTACACCGTCACCGGCGGCTCGGTGCTGCTGGACGGCGAGGACGTCCTGGAGATGTCCGTCGACGAGCGCGCCCGCGCCGGCGTCTTCCTGGCCATGCAGTACCCGGTCGAGGTTCCGGGCGTGTCGGTGTCCAACTTCCTGCGCACCGCCGCCACCGCCACCCGTGGCGAGGCCCCGAAGCTGCGGCTCTGGGTCAAGGAGGTCAAGGAGGCGATGGCGGCCCTCCAGATGGACCCGGCCTTCGCCGAGCGCAACGTCAACGAGGGCTTCTCCGGCGGTGAGAAGAAGCGCCACGAGATCCTGCAGCTGGAGCTCCTCAAGCCGAAGATCGCGATCCTCGACGAGACCGACTCCGGTCTGGACGTCGACGCGCTGCGGGTCGTCTCCGAGGGCATCAACCGGGTCCGTTCGACCGGCGAGGTCGGCACCCTGCTGGTGACCCACTACACCCGCATCCTGCGGTACATCAAGCCCGACCACGTCCACGTCTTCGCGGCCGGCCGCATCGTCGAGTCCGGCGGCGCCGAGCTGGCCGACAAGCTGGAGGAAGAGGGCTACGAGTCCTACGTGAAGGGTGGCGCTTCCGAGTGATCCATACTCCCGAGACGAGTGGCCCGACGACGGGTCTGCCGGGTCTGCTCGACACCGACGCGATCCGCAAGGACTTCCCCGTCCTGCAGCGCCTGCTGCACGAGGACAAGCCCCTGGTGTACCTGGACAACGCCGCGACCTCGCAGAAGCCGCGCCAGGTGCTGGAGGCGCTGAACGCCTACTACGAGCGGCACAACGCCAACGTGCACCGCGGCGTGCACGTGCTGGCCGAGGAGGCCACGGCGCTGTACGAGGGGGCCCGGGACAAGGTCGCGGCCTTCGTCAACGCGCCGAGCCGCAACGAGGTGGTCTTCACCAAGAACGCCTCGGAGTCGCTCAACCTGGTCGCCAACATGCTGACCTGGGCGGACGAGCCGTACCGGGTGGACGCCGACTCCGAGATCGTCATCACGGAGATGGAGCACCACTCCAACATCGTCCCGTGGCAGCTGCTCTCGCAGCGCACCGGCGCGAAGCTGAAGTGGTTCGGGCTGACCGACGAGGGCCGGCTCGACCTGTCGAACATCGACGAGCTGATCACCGAGAAGACCAAGGTGGTCTCGTTCACCCTGGTCTCCAACCTGCTCGGCACCGTGAACCCGGTCGAGGCCATCGTCCGCCGGGCCCAGGCCGTCGGCGCGCTGGTCGTCATCGACGCCTCGCAGGCCGCCCCGCACATGGTGCTGGACGTGCAGGCGCTGGAGGCCGACTTCGTCGCCTTCACCGGTCACAAGATGCTGGCCCCCACCGGCATCGGCGTGCTCTGGGGCCGCCAGGAGCTGCTGGAGGACCTCCCGCCGTTCCTCGGCGGCGGCGAGATGATCGAGACCGTCACCATGGGCTCGTCCACCTACGCCCCGGCACCGCACAAGTTCGAGGCCGGCACCCCGCCGATCGCCCAGGCGGTCGGGCTCGGCGCGGCCATCGACTACCTGTCGAACATCGGCATGGACCGGATCGCCGCGCACGAGCACGCCATCACCGCCTACGCGGTCGAGCGGCTGCTGGAGGTCCCGGACCTGCGGATCATCGGTCCGCGCACGGCCGTGGACCGCGGCGCCGCGATCTCGTTCACGCTGGGTGACATCCACCCGCACGACGTGGGTCAGGTGCTGGACGAGCAGGGCATCGCCGTGCGCGTCGGCCACCACTGCGCGCGGCCGGTCTGCCTGCGGTACGGAATTCCGGCGACCACGCGGGCGTCGTTCTACCTGTACTCGACGCCCGGCGAGGTCGACGCCCTGATCGACGGCCTGCACCACGTCCGGAACTTCTTCGGCTGACGGGACGGCCCACGACATGAAGCTCGACTCGATGTACCAGGACATCATCCTGGACCACTACCGCAACCCGCACGGCAAGGGGCTGCGGGACGGCGACGCCGAGGTGCACCACGTCAACCCGACCTGCGGGGACGAGATCACCCTGCGGGTGCGGCTCGACGGTGCCACGGTCGTGGACGTCTCGTACGAGTCGCAGGGCTGTTCCATCAGCCAGGCCAGCGCCTCGGTGCTGAACGACCTGGTGGTCGGCAAGACCGTCGGTGAGGCGCAGGCCGTCCAGGAGGCCTTCCTGGAGCTGATGCAGAGCAAGGGTCAGGGCGAGGGCGACGAGGAGGTGCTGGAGGACGCGGTGGCGTTCGCCGGCGTCTCCAAGTACCCGGCCCGGGTCAAGTGCGCGCTGCTCAGCTGGATGGCCTGGAAGGACGCCACCGCCAAGGCGCTGGCCGAGCAGCCCGCCGTCAACGACCTGAACGACTGAAGCAGAAGAGGAGGACAGACCATGAGTGACACCGCGACGCCCGCCCCTTCCGCAGAGGAGGGTCCGACCGTCATCGTCGGCACCACCGCCGGAACCGTCTCCGTCGAGGACCTGACCGAGGCCCTGATGGACGTCGTCGACCCCGAGCTGGGCATCGACGTCGTCAACCTGGGCCTGATCTACGGCATCCACATCGACGAGTCCGACGTGGCCACCATCGACATGACGCTCACCTCGGCGGCCTGCCCGCTGACCGACGTCATCGAGGACCAGGCCAGGACGGCCACCGACGGCCTCGTCCAGGACCTGCGGATCAACTGGGTCTGGATGCCGCCGTGGGGCCCGGACAAGATCACCGACGACGGTCGCGACCAGCTCCGCGCCCTCGGCTTCAACGTCTGACCGACGGGCCTTCGTCAACCCACTGCCGCGCGAGTCTCTCCTTCGGGGGAAGCATTCGCGCGGCAGTGGTATATCTGCGAACGGGCGGCCACGCTGGTGCCGCGACCGCGAAGGGAGCGACGGGATGGCTGTGGAAGCAATCGGGCACTGGACGTTGCCCGCCTCCCCGTATGCCATGTGGGTCCGGGGTGAGCTGGGTGAGTTCCTGCGCATTCCGGACGACGGCACACGGGTCGAGGTGATCGGAGGGGAGTTCGTCGTGTCACCGGCGCCTGTGTTCGTCCATGCGGTGATTCTCTCGGACATTCAGCGGGGCATCGAACATGCCCGCTTCAATGATCCGGGCTGCCCTTGGCGGGTGGTTCAAACGATCAACCTCGACCTCGTGGAGATCGGGGACGGCTACATCCCGGACCTCGTCGTGGTGGACGCCGAGGTGGAGCGGCGCGGTGTGGCGGACAACGTGCTGAATCTGGGAGCGCACGAGGTCAGCCTCCTCGTCGAGGTGACATCCTCCTCCAACGCGCACAACGACCGCCGGCCCGTGCTCGGCCGCCGGCTCAAGCCCACCAAGTGGAGCGGGTACGCGCGGACCGGGGTGCCCTACTACCTGCTGGTGGAGCGTGACCCGCGGCAGCCCGGCATCACGCTGTTCGGTGAGCCGGACCGCGGTGAGGGGAGCTACCGGGTGCTCGGCGAGTGGAAGTTCGGTGAGCCGGTGCGGCTGCCGGCGCCCTTCGGGTTCGAGATCGTCACGGACACCTGGAAGCCCTGGGCGGTGTAGCCCGTGAGAACGCCGCCGCCCGGAACGGTATCCGTCCCGGGCGGCGGCGTGCCTGCCGGTCAGGCGGCGGCGGTGCGGGGCCTGCGGGCCACGGCGAGGGCCAGGCCGACGCAGAGCAGGGCGGCGAGGCCGACGAAGCCGCTGGTGGCCGGGAGCAGGCCGTAGGCCTGGACGAGCGCGCCGACGGCGACGATCGGCAGCGAACTGCCGAGGTACACGATGACCCAGAGCGAGCTGAGTTCGGAGCCCCGGCGCTCCGGGTTCATCGCGGCCACCGCGGTGGTGAACAGCGAGCGGAAGGCGACGCCCTGACAGGCGCCCCCGAGGACGCTGCCGATGAACAGCAGCGCCGGTGTGCCGGTGTACTGGGCGGTGACGACCAGGCCGAGGCCGGCCGCGAGACCGGTCATGCCGAGGGCGATGACCAGACGGTCGGCGGTCGGCGGGACGAGCAGCTGGGCGACGGCGGAGGAGCCGAGCAGCAGCGCGGCCACCACGGCGCCGGTCAGCCGGGAGTCGGTGTGCAGCAGCTTGGCGGAGAAGGCCGGGGCCAGGCTGAGGTAGACGCCGAAGACCGCGTAGGAGATGAAGCCGGCGGCCGAGGCGTGCAGGAACTCGCGACGGCCGGTGGTCGGCAGGGCGAGGCGCTGCGGGCGCAGGTGCGCCGGGGTGGTGATGCGCGGCGGGGAGGCCGGCGGGCGGTCGCGGCCGGGCATCCGGGGGTGGACCAGGGCGAGCGGCACACAGAGCGCGAGCAGGGCGACGGCGTGCAGCAGGAAGGGCGTCAGCAGCGGGTCGGATCCGCCGGCCAGCAGGGCGCCGACCACCGGGCCGAGCGCCACGCCGCCCGCCGAACACGCCAGGGTGAGCTTGGCGGCCAGCGTGGGGCGGTCGGGCAGCAGGTCGCCGAGGGCGGCCCCGGCGGCTCCGGTGGACAGGCCCACCGCGATGCCCTGGACGGCGCGGCCGAGGGCGAGCTGCCAGAAGCTGTCCGAGGTGGCGAAGACGGCGTCGCCGGCGGCGGCCAGGGTCACGGCGGGCAGGATCAGCGCGCGGCGGCCGAGGTGGTCCGACCAGTGGCCGACCACGGCGAGCACCGGCACCAGCGCGAACACGTACACCGTGAAGAGGATCGTGGTGTCGAGCGCGGTCAGCGAGAGCCGCTGTTGGAGCAGCGGGTAGATCGGCGTGGCCAGGTTGGCACCGATCAGCATGAGGAGGAGGGCGCCGGCGACGAGGCCGACACGGACACCGCGCAGCGCGTTCCAGCGGCTTATCGCGGCGAGCTGGAGCTGGGCGCGTGGCGCGAGCTCCAGGGGAAGCAGGGCCTCCGACAGTCGGCGTCCGTCGAACTGCGCGGTGCGCAGGCCGGAGCCGGCAGGGGAGAGGTCCGCCATGGCAGGGGTCTCCTGTGGCCGGGCACCACCAAGGTCGGCGGGGTGTGCCGGCACGCCCGTCCGGGGGCGCTGTGGTGGTGGCCTCGGTGCGGGGCTCCCTGGTGGAGCGGGTGAGCATGGGACCCTCCCACCCGGTAGCGGGCGAGGAGGGCGGAGGGGGCTTCGTTGCCCGGTGGCCCGTGCGGGGTGTGCGCGGTACCGATTCGAAGGATAAGGGGTGGGCGCATGGTTGCGGCGCGCGCCCCGGGAGGCCGGGCATCGGGGGTGCCCGGCCTATACGCTGAGGTAGCGGACCGGCACAGGGAGCTGGTCCACGGCGGCCGGAACGGATCGGCCGACCGCTGGCGGTAGGGAGAGCGCGCAACCATGGCCGGACGACGTCGTAAGAACGCTGGGGCTTCGTCGGCGGGTGCGCCGGACGAGGGGGCGGTCGGCGCGGTGCTGCCCGCCGACCTGGAGCTGCAGGACCTGTACGGGGCGTTCGCCGCGCACGGGCTGGACGACGAGGACCTGGACGACGCGGCCGTGCTGGTGCCGCCGGTGCGGCTGCCGGCCGAGTCCGAGCTGGTCGAACAGGCGAAGGCCGTGCCGATGTTCGGGTTCGCGCTGAAGCTGGCCCGCTGGGCGGCCCCGCACCGGGAGGTGGACGAGTTCGGCGACCTCACCGGTCCGGACCGCGAGCCGGCCGCCCGGCTGCTCGGCCTCGCGCCCGAGGAGGGCGAGGTGCCGGAGGAGGCCGTGGTCGAGGCGATGCGGGCCTGGTCGCTGGCCTGTGACCTCGACCTCGTCGAGATCGGCACCACCGCCGCCGGCGCGCACGTGGCCGTGCCCGGTCCGGATCTGGAGCCGGCCGAGGAGGGGGACGCGGAGACCGTCCTGGAGCTCTGGCTGACCGCCGCCGGGATCGTCCGGGAGCTGGCCGTGGAGGCCGACTCGCTGCCGGAGGAGGAGGCCGCCGAGGAGGCGGCCGAGCGGGCGGGGGCCGCCGAGGAGCCGGACGAGGAGGACGAGGAGCGGCTGGCGCGGGTCGAGGAGGCCCGGGAGGAGGCCGCCGAGCTGCTCGACGAGGCGCTCCAGGTGCTCTACGAGACCACCGCCTTCGCCGATCCCGGCGCGGAGACCGTGCCGCTGGGGGTGCTGGCCGCCCTGCTGGTCGTCCCGGAGGGGGAGGAGCCGAGCGAGGAGCTGCTCGGCGACATCACCGATGTGATGGTCGCGCTCGACCCGATGCTGGGTGACCTCGCCGAACTCGGTGTGCTGGACTACCGGCCGATCGACCCGGAGCTGTTCGACGAGGAGGAGGGGCAGGAGCCCGTCGGCGTCGCGGTCGGCGAGGAGCCGCTGGACGAGGAGGAGTCGGCCCGCTTCGGCCTGGTCCGGCTCACCCCGCTCGGTCAGTACGGCATCCGCCAGTGGCTGCTGGAGGACGGCTACGACGCGCCGCTGGTCGGTGAGTTGGCCCAGGGCGACGCCGCCGAGCTGCTCCGCGGGATCTGCGAGGCCGCCAATGTGCTGCCCGACGAGGAACTGCAGGTCTGGGTGACCGGCCGGGAGCCGGTGGCGGCGGCGCGCGAGCTGCTGGCGGCCTCGCGCGGCAATGACGCGTACGCCCCGATGCGCCGGATGCTCAGCGGGCTGGCACTGGGCATGATCGGCCGGCCCGCCGAGCCCGCCGCCCGGGAGGTGCTGGACGACCCGGAGCTGGGCGGGGCCGCGCGGGCCTGGCTGACCGGTGTCGGCGTCACCGACGTGCCCGCCCCGGAGCGCGGGATGGCGCTGTGGACGGTGGTCGACACCTTCGCCGCCCAGCTGCTCGACACCGGCGGCGACGCCGAACTGCTGCGCGAGCTGATCGCCGACCTGCCGGTGACCGGCAATCCGGCGAGCTACTTCGGCGAGCTGTGGCGGGTCGACCACCCGTACACGGCGGACGTGCTGGAGGCGGTCGGCGAGTTGCACCTGGACCGGACGGTGGCCAAGGAGGCGCGCAAGGCGGCCTTCAAGGCGCGTTCGAAGAGCTGAGGCGGCGGCGGGGGCCGGTGCGCCCGGCCGGTCACGGGAGGTCCAGCGAGCCGTCCTCGGTGAAGGGGAAGAACGGGTTGTGGGCCAGCTCCCACAGGTGGCCGTCCGGGTCCTCGAAGTAGCCGGAGTAGCCGCCCCAGCTGGTCGCGGCCGGGGGCTTGACCACCGTGGCGCCGGCGTCGACGGCCGCCCTCAGGGCGGCGTCGACCCGCTCGGGCGACTCCAGGTTCACCGCGAGGGTGACACCCCGGAACGACGGCTCGCCGAGCGCGGGGACGCCCGCGTCGGCGGCCAGCTCGTCGCTCGGGAAGAGGCCGAGCACCGAGTCGGCGGTGCGGAACCAGACGATCTCCGGGCTGGAGACCGTGGAACGGCGCCACCCGAGGCCTTCGTAGAAGCGGGCGCTGCGGTCGAGGTCCGTCACCCCGAGGGTGACGATGCTGATGCGGGCGGGAAAGTCCTGGGTCGCTGTCATGCCCGACAGCGTAGGAAGCGGGACTGACAAACAGGTGCCCTGACACGGTGACCCGGGTATCGATCCACCTGGCGGGGCAAAGGAGCTGATGACCCGGCAGGTCGGGCCACGTAGGGTGTCCCGCAGGCTGCGAGGGCGACGAGGACACGGGGGTGCGGCGCGGGATGACGCGGGAGAGCGGTGGCAGGCAGGACGGACTCCGGGGGGACGGCGCGCGGTGGATGGACCCGTGCGGACGGGAGGACCGCTTCGCGGACCAGGAGGAGTTCTCCCGTCACACCCTGGCCGCGGCCGACTTCCCGGTGTACGGCGTCGTCCGGGGGGTGGACCCGGACGGTGACGCGCTGGCCGCGTTCGAGACCTGTGACGGCCGGCTGTCCTGGGTCGAGGTCTGCTCCGGCGACTGGACCTGTGCCGACGGCCCGTACGTCACCGTGCGCACCTACCGGCCCGGCGCCGACCGGCCCGGTGCGCTGCCCGAGCTGGAGGACGTGGTCGAGGACGAGCGTGACCGGGTCTACGAGCAGCTCGGCGTCGACGAGGGGGACGGCCCGGGCCGGGTCCGGGCGCTGCGCGAGTGGATCACCGTCGGCGGCGAGCCGTGCGCGGTGGAGGTCCACGAGGACCTGCGTGACCTCTGGGGTCGACCGGACGCCCCGGTGCCCGGTCTCGGTGCCACCCCCGGCGCCGGCCCGGTCTGGGCGGGCCGGTTCCGGGTGGCCGGGCTGACCGTCACCGTCTGCGGGCGCGGGGTGGCGCCGGGCAGTCTCGAACTGGCACCGATCGGGGACGTCGAGCGGCAGTTGCGCGGCCGGACGGCGCTGCTGCGCGGCCTGGCCGCCCGCCGGGCCCGGTACGTCCCGGTCGAGGAGCGCGAACTCGCGCCGTCGACCGGGCTGGAGGCGCACCGGACGTTGATCGAGCACTGCGTCGCCGAGTCCGCCGCGATCGAGGCGCAGGTCCGGGCCGGCCGGACGCCCCGGTTGCCGCGCGGGCTGCGCGGCGAGACCGGCGCGCTGCGCTGGGAGGCCGCGGTGCGCCGGCAGATGCGGCTCGGCTCGGAGAGCCGCGAGGAGGCGGTCGCGTCGGTGACGGCGATGGTCAACCACCTCAACCGGCTCTCCCAGCAGACCCAGTGGGTGGTCGGTACGGCGGAGGGGGTGGCCGCGGTCGAGGAGGTCATCCGCTACACCGTGTTCGCCAGCGAGGTGGCCAGCCTGCCCGCGCAGCGCGCCTGGGAGCAGCTCTGGCGGGACCGGGCGGCCGGGGCGGGCGACGACTGGGAGGGACAGCGGCTCGGCGAGCAGCTCTGGCTCGCGGCCTGGGAGCAGTGGCGGGCGGCCCGCGCGGGGCGGTGATCGGGGCCGTCCGGCGGCGCGGCGCAGCGGCGCGCGGTGGGGTGCCGTTCGGAGTGGCACGCGGGTGCCGCGCGGGTCGGTGGCGAGGTGTCGCGGCGCTGTGACCTGTGGTGCGCATGGCAAAGGGCTGGTCATGCATTCGAATACAGTCGGCAAATGAACACTTTGACGAGGTATCCGCTTCATCGGGCGTTCATCGCACCGGCGGAGTCTGCTGGCGTCGACGACCTGCCTCGACACCTCGCACGCCACGCACCGGGCTCCGTCCCGGTCGGCGGCCCACCTCTCAGGAGTGACTCACATGTCGCTGTCCCGCCGGGACTTCGTCAACCGTTCCACCCTCGTCGGGGCCGGCGTCCTGATCGCCGGTAGCGCCGAGGCGCTGGCCAGCGCCCCGGGCGCGATCGCCGCTCCGGTCGGCGGTGAGGTGCAGGACGCCGCGACGGCCGACGCCGAGCGCGCCGCCGTCGGCTACGGCCCGCTGGCCGCCGACCCGGAGAAGCTGCTCGCCCTGCCCAAGGGCTTCAGCTACAAGGTGGTGAACCGGGCCGGCGTCACCAAGCTGCGCACCGGCGAGTTCACCCCCAGCAACCACGACGGCACCTCCGCCTTCGAGGACGAGCGCGGCGGCAACCTGCTGGTCGTCAACCACGAGCTGGGCGGCGCCCGCGCCAACTGGCCCCACCCGGTGCCGCTGACCGAGGGTCACGTCTACGACCCGGGCGCGGCCGGTGGCTGCACCATCGTGCACGCCAAGCGCAACGGCACGGTCGAGCAGTGGGTCGGCATCGCCGGTACCGCCACCAACTGCGCCGGTGGCGTGAGCCCCTGGGGCACCTGGCTGTCCGGCGAGGAGACCGAGGACAAGGCCGGCAAGAACGGCTTCACCAAGGACCACGGCTACATCTTCGAGGTCGACCCGTTCGACGACGACTACAACCGCGACCCGCAGCCCGTGAAGGCCTTCGGCCGTTACGCGCACGAGGCCGTCGTGGTGGACCCGAAGCGCGGTCACGTCTACCTGACCGAGGACGCCTCGAACCCCAACGGACTGCTCTTCCGCTGGACCCCGCCGGCCGGCTTCAAGCACGGCCGCTACCAGCTCCGCAAGCTGGCCGCCGACGCCGGCACGCTGGAGGCCTTCAAGGTCTTCGACGCGCAGGGCAAGTTCATCGACGACCTGTCGCGCGCCACCAAGGTCGGCACCACCTACGGCGTGGACTGGGTCAAGGTCCAGGACCGCGACGCCCGGACCGTCTCGGTCCGCAAGCAGTTCAAGGACGGCGAGGTCACCCGCGCCCGCAAGCTGGAGGGCATGTGGTGGGGTGACGGCGGCTTCTACTTCGTCTCCAGCTTCGCCCGCTCGGAGAGCCCGCTCCAGCACGACGGCCAGGTCTGGTTCTTCAACCCGGTCCGCCGCACCATCACCCTGAAGGTGCTGCTCGGCGTGAACACCGACGTCTGGGGCGACCACGACAACTTCGACGGCCCGGACAACATCACCGTCTCGCCGTACGGCGGCATCGTGATCGCCGAGGACGGCGAGGGTGTCTCGCACCTGTTCGGCGCCACCGAGGACGGGCTGACCTACCCGATCGCCCGCAACGAGCTGAACATCGGCACCGCCGAGAAGCCGGAGTTCAGCGAGTTCACCGGGGTGACCTTCTCGGACGACGGCAAGACGCTCTTCGCCAACATCCAGACCCCGGGCATCCAGCTGGCCATCACCGGCCCCTGGCACCGCCTGAACGAGCACAAGCGCGGTCAGGGCTACGGCGCCTGATCCGGTAGCACCGCGGTGAGGGGAGGGGTTCGCTTCGGCGGGCCCCTCCCCTGCTCGGCGGGCCCCTCCCCGGTTTGGCGGGCCCCTCCCGGCGTCCGGCCACCGGCGCGCGGGCACGTCACTCCGAGCCCGGCCGGCCGGGCCGCGGGCCTACTCCGGCGGCAGTCGCAGCTGGAGCATGGCCAGCAGCCGCTGCTGCGGCTGCGCGAGGTCGACGCCGGTGAGCTGCTCGGCCCGGCGCACCCGGTACCGCAGCGTGTTGGGGTGGATGTGCAGCGCGTCCGCCGCGACCCGGACCTCGCCGAGCGCGTCCAGCCAGGCCAGCACCGACTCCGCGAGCCGGGTGCCGTGCCGGCGGTCGTACGCGGTCAGCGCGGTCAGCCGGGGGTCCCGCAGGCCCGAGCGCTCCTGCAGCAGCGCGAGCATCTCGCTGACCAGGACCTCCGCCTGGACGTCGATCAGGGCCGCGACCTCCAGGTCCACCCCGCCGCGCCCCATGGCGTCCAGGATCCGGTCCGCCTGGGCCCGGGAGGCGGGCACCTGGGCCAGACCGTCCACCGTCGAGCCGATCGCCGCCCGCAACGGGACACCCAGGTGGTCCCGGGCCGCCTCGACCACCTCGCGCGCCCAGTCGCGGACCGTCGTCATCGGCAGACCGGCCGGCAGCTCCGGCAGCAGCACGTAGACCCGGGACTCGATCGGGGCGAGCAGCGCACCGCGATGGCGGGCGGCGGTGTGCACCGAGATCAGGCCGGTCACCTCGGCGCGGGTGAGCGCCTCGGTGGTCGGGGCGCTGTACGCCAGCACGGTGGCCGGGCGGCGCAGGTCCAGGCCCAGGTGGGTGGCGAGCGACTGCGGTCCGGTCGAGCCCTCCAGCAGACCGGTGAGCAGCGTGCGGGTCAGCCGGACGTCCGCCGACAGCTCCCGCCGCCGCCGGACCAGCTGGGCCGCCGCGACCCGGGCCGCGCCGACCAGCGCCTGCTCGGCGAGCGGCGCCAGCGGCTGGGCGCCTTCCTGCACCCAGATCGTCCCGAGCGGCTGGGCCCCGGTCCGGATGCCGATCGCCAGGCGCCGGCGCAGGCCGAGCTCCGGGTGCGGGTCGACCGCGATCGCCGAGTCCGAGGTGCGCAGGTGCTGGAAGATGCCCCACTCGCGGAGCTTCGAGAGATAGGGCTCGGGGCCCTGCCAGCCGAGGATGGAGAGCCGGCGGAGGTCGTCCACCTCGTCGGAGTCGGAGGACCGGGAGTAGGCCAGCACCCGGCTGGAGGTGTCCTCGATCGAGACGATGCCGTGGGTGAGCACGGCGACGGTCTGGGCGAGCGAGAAGAGGTCGCCCGCGTTGTGCTCGGGCGCGCCCGGGGCGTCCGGGGTGTTCGGTCCGGCGATGATCGCGCGGGCGAGCGAGTCCAGGTGCTCCCAGCGGGTCTCCCGGCGGACGGAGAGCAGGGCGACGCCCGCCTCGGTGGCCGCCTCCCGCAGCGCGTCGGCCTGGCCCGGGCCGTCCAGCTTGACGGCGACGGCGGCGGCGCCGGCCCGGCCGGCCGCGCGCAGGGCCGGGAGCGCGGCCCGGCCCCGCGCGCCGATGGCGAGCACGAGTTCGCCGGGAGCGGCGGTGGGAGGGTCCTCGGGGTCGAGGATCGCGACGTCGCGGACCGGGACGTCCAGCCCCTGGGGGGCGGCCTGGAGCTCGACCAGCGGTTCGCCGAGGGACATCAGCAGTTGACGGAGCGGGAGGCCGGCGGGCTGGGACACCGGCGGCTCCTTCATGCGGACGGACAACGGCGTACCGCCGATTTTAGCCGGGCGGACAGCACGCGGGGCGGTGAGCGGCCGGTCCCCGACCGGTGGACCGGCACCGCCCGCGCCACCGCTCGCGCGCCGGCGGCCGTGACCGCCCTGTGACCCCTTCGTCGGGCTGGACAACGCCGTACGGGGGACTTTAGCCGCCCGGCCAAACAAGTGGGGCCCGGTGCAGGAATAGCGTTCGTCCTGTGGCCGACGTGCGACCCGCGTCGGCATCCCGCATGAACCGAAGGAGAGCGTGCGCTCATGGATGCTGTGACCCAGGTCCCCGCGCCGGTGAACGAGCCGGTCCACAGCTACGCCCCCGGGAGCCCGGAACGGGCTCGCCTGGAGGCCAAGCTGAAGGAGCTGGGCGGCCAGGAGCCGGTCCAGCTGACCATGACGATCAACGGTGAGCGTCGCCTCGGCGGCGGCACCGAGATCCACGTCGTCCAGCCGCACAACCACGCGGCGAGGCTCGGCACTCTGCGCAACGCCACCCAGGCCGACGCGCAGGACGCCATCGACACTGCCCTGGCCGCGGCCCCGGCCTGGCAGGCGCTCTCCTTCGACTCCCGCGCCGCGATCTTCCTGCGCGCCGCCGACCTGCTGGCCGGCCCCTGGCGCGAGACGCTGGCCGCCGCCACCATGCTCGGCCAGTCCAAGACCGCCCAGCAGGCCGAGATCGACACCCCCTGCGAGCTGGTCGACTTCCTGCGCTTCAACGTGCACTTCGCCCGGCAGATCCTGGCCGAGCAGCCGATCTCCTCGGACGGCGTCTGGAACCGCAGCGACCACCGCCCGCTGGAGGGCTTCGTCTACGCGATCACGCCGTTCAACTTCACCGCCATCGCCGGCAACCTGCCGACCGCGCCGGCGCTGATGGGCAACGTGGTGCTCTGGAAGCCGTCCCCGACCCAGCAGTTCTCCGCGCACCTGCTGATGCAACTGCTGGAGGAGGCCGGGCTGCCCAAGGGCGTCATCAACATGGTGACCGGCGACGGCCTGGACGTCTCCGCCGTCGCGCTGAAGCACCCGGCGCTGGCGGGCATCCACTTCACCGGCTCCACCGCGACCTTCCAGCACCTGTGGCGCACGGTCGGCGAGAACATCGCCGGCTACCGCACCTACCCGCGGATCGTCGGCGAGACCGGCGGCAAGGACTTCCTGGTCGCCCACCCGTCCGCCGACCCGGCCGTGCTGAAGACCGCGATGACCCGCGGCGCCTTCGAGTTCCAGGGCCAGAAGTGTTCGGCGCTCTCCCGGGCGTACGTCCCCGCCTCGCTGTGGGCCGGCCTCAAGGACGCCTTCCGCGACGAGGTCGAGGGCCTCACCATGGGCGACGTCAGCGACCTGTCGAACTTCATGTCGGCCGTCATCGACGAGCGCTCCTTCGCCAAGAACAAGGCCGCGATCGACCGGGCCCAGGCGGACTCGTCGGTCGAGGTGCTGGCCGGCGGCACGTACGACGACTCGGTGGGCTACTTCGTCCGCCCGACCGTGCTGGTCTGCCAGGACCCGGCCGCCGAGTACTTCAAGGACGAGTACTTCGGCCCGATCCTCGCCGTGCACGTCTACGAGGACGAGAACTACGAGCAGATGCTGGCCCAGATGGAGTCGGTGTCGCCGTACGGCCTGACCGGCTCGATCATCTCCCAGGACCGCGCGGCGGCCCAGGACGCGATGCACAAGCTGCGGTTCGCGGCCGGCAACTTCTACATCAACGACAAGCCGACCGGCGCGGTCGTCGGCCAGCAGCCCTTCGGCGGCGGCCGGGCGTCCGGGACCAACGACAAGGCCGGCGCCAAGCAGAACCTGGCGCGCTGGACCTCGACCCGTTCGGTCAAGGAGACCTTCGTCCCGCCGACGGACTACCGCTACCCGCACATGGGCTGACCTGCCCCGCCGACGCCCGGTCCCGCAGCCGGGCGTCCCCGGGGGCGGGCGGCCCCACCCCCCCGGCCGCCCGCCCCCGCCCTCTCTTCTGCCACCCTTAGAAGCACCAGCTCCAGGAGTCACGATGCTCCGTTCCGCCCTTCTCGCGGCCTCCCGCTCCCCGCAGGTCCGCACCGTTGTCGAGAAGTTCCCGCCGACCCACGCGATAGTCGAGCGGTTCGTCGCCGGCGAGGCCCTCGACGACGCCGTCACCGCCTGCGACGACCTGGTCGCCACCGGCCGCAAGGTCACCCTGGACCACCTCGGTGAGGACACCAAGGACGCCGCCCAGGCCGCCGGGACCGCCGAGGCGTACGAGCACCTGCTCGCCGCGCTCAAGGACACCGGCCTGGCGGCCGGCGCCGAGGTCTCGGTGAAGCTGTCGGCCGTCGGCCAGTTCCTCCCGGTGGACGGCGAGAAGATCGCGCTGGAGAACGCCCGCCGGATCTGTGAGGCGGCCGCCGACGCGGGCACCACGGTGACCCTCGACATGGAGGACCACACCACCACCGACTCCACCCTCGCCATCGCGCGCGAGCTGCGGGTCGACTTCCCCTGGCTGGGCGTCGTGCTCCAGGCCTACCTGCGCCGCACCGAGGCCGACTGCCGCGAGTTCGCCGGCGCCGGCTCCCGGGTGCGGCTGTGCAAGGGCGCCTACAAGGAGCCCGAATCGGTCGCCTTCCAGGGCAAGCACGAGGTGGACCTGGCGTACGTCCGCGCGCTGAAGGTCCTGATGGCCGGCGAGGGCTACCCGATGATCGCCTCGCACGACCCCAACATGATCAAGATCGCCGGCCAGCTCGCCCAGTGGAACGGCCGCAAGCGCGACTCCTTCGAGTACCAGATGCTGTTCGGCATCCGCCCCGAGGAGCAGCTGCGCCTGGCCGGCGAGGGCAACACCATGCGGGTGTACCTGCCCTACGGCGAGGAGTGGTACGGCTACTTCATGCGCCGGCTGGCCGAGCGCCCGGCCAACCTGACCTTCTTCCTGCGCGCCATGGCGACGCGGGGCTGAGGCACCGGACCGCGAACGGCCCGCACCCCTTGTGGAAGGGGGGTGCGGGCCGTTCGTCGTCTCCGGGCCTACAGGAAGGGCTTGGTGTCGAGCTCGAAGCCGAAGGGGGCGGGCAGGTCGAGCGGCTGCCCGAAGGGCGCCAGGTGGACCTCGGTGTACTCGTCGCGGAGCGGCTTGCCGAAGATGCTGACCTGGGACTTGTCGCGGTCGATGAGCAGGTAGAGCGGGATCGCGGCGCGGGCGTAGCAGTGCCGCTTGGCGATCCGGTCCTGGTCGGGCTTGGTGGACGTCACCTCGGCGACCATGGCGACGCCCTTCGGGTCCATCCAGGAGGGGGCGCCGCGGAACAGGCGGAGCTCCTCCGGAGCGAAGGTCGCATCGGGGACGACGTGGTTCTTGGGGCAGAGTCCGCCGCTCGCCAGACGGAGGCCCTTGCCACCGGAGACGCTCATGTCCGTAGCGGACTTTCGGATGACCTGCTTGACCAGATGGCTGATGTAATCCTCGTGATCGCCGTCCGGCGGTGGTGTCACGATGATCTCTCCCTCGATGAGCTCGGCCCGGAAGCCTTCGGGGGAGTGCAGGCTCAGGAACCCCTCCAGGAGGATGTCTTCCTCCGACGGGGACTCCGAGATCGGTTGCTCATGCGCCACAGCACTCATGATGCCCCTCCTTCAGGTGCCCGTCACGCTAGTCGAGGATTCGGCGAAGTATGCCGTGTACGGCGCTCTTTCACTCGATGGTGTGAGCGTGTCGGTCGCCCTAGGATCGCCGTGCTGGTGAACCGTGGTCGGGTCAGGTCGAGTTGGGCAGGTGACTGTGGTGCTGAAGGCCTTCGCGGAACTGTCGACGCCGTTGGTGGCGGACGCGTGCGTGCGGCTGGGGGTGGAGTTGCGGGCGGCGCCGGCGGGGATCGCCCCGGTGGTGGCGGGGGCCCGGGTCGCGGGGCGGGTGCTGCCGGTGCGGCACTACGGGAGCGTGGATGTGTTCCTGGAGGCGTTCTGTGCGGCCGAGCCCGGGGACGTGCTGGTGGTCGACAACGGTGGGCGGGTCGACGAGGCCTGCCTCGGCGACCTCGCGGTGCTGGAGGCGCGGTCCGCCGGGGTGGCCGGGGTGGCGGTGTGGGGTCTGCACCGGGACACGTCGGAGCTGGTGGAGATCGGGCTGCCGCTGTTCAGCTACGGCGCCCTGCCGCTCGGACCGGTGCGGCTCGACCCGCGCGAGCCGGAGGCGCTGGTCACCGCGCGGTTCGGGGCGCACCTGGTGAGCGCCGGGGACGTGGTGTTCGGGGACGCCGACGGCCTGCTGTTCGTACCGGCCGCGCGGGTGGCCGAGGTGCTGGAGGCAGCCGCCGGGATCGCGCGGACCGAGCGCGCGCAGGCGGAGCGGATCCGCTCCGGCGACACGCTGCGCCGGCAGACCGCGTTCGACGACTACCTGGCGCGCCGGGCGGTGGACCCGTCGTACAGCTTCCGGCAGCATCTGCGCCGGGTCGGCGGCGCGATCGAGGAGTAGCGCGGCGGCGGGCCGGGGTTCAGAGCGCGCGGTGCATGACGTGCAGGCCGACGTAGCCGTGGACGGGGTGGCGGAAGCCCTCCGGGAGGGTGCCCAGGATCTCGAAGCCGAGTGACCGGTAGAGCCCTACCGCGCGCTCGTTGGAGGCCACCACCGCGTTGAACTGCATGGCCCGGTAGCCCGCCGCCCGTGCCCAGTCCAGGGTGTACTCGGTGAGGGCGCGCCCGACGCCCCGGCCGGAGTGCGCCGGGTCGACCATGTAGCTGGCGCTCGCGATGTGCGAGCCGTTGCCCTGGTGGTTGCGGTTCATCTTGGCGCTGCCGAGGACGGTGCCGTCCTCGGCGACGGCCACCACGGTGCGGTGCGGCGCGGGAAGGAGCCACCAGTCACGCCCCTGCTCGAAGGTCAGGTCGAGCGGGTAGGTGAACGTCTCGCCGGCGGCGGCGATGGTGTGGAAGAACGGCCAGACGGACGGCCAGTCCTCGGGGGTGGCTTCCCTGATCAGCACCCGGACAGGATGTCAGGTCGTCCGGACGGTGACCAGCCGTTTTCGGGTGCCCGGGCGGCGGGCCCGGGCACCCGGGGGGTCAGAGCATCGAGGCGGCGGGCTTGACCATGGCGCGGGCGGTCTTGGCGTCCACGTACTCGCCGATCGCGGTCATCACCCACTCGCCGGAGTACTGCCGGACCAGCTTGCACATCACCACGCCGGTGTGCGGCTCGGACGAGGTGAGGTCGAAGCGGACCAGTTCCTGGCCGGAGCCCGCGTCGGTGAGGCGGCAGTAGGCGTTCTTGACCTCGGTGAACTTCTGGCCGGAGAAGGAGTTGACCACGAAGACCAGGCCGCAGACCTCGGGCGGCAGGCCGTCGAGGTGGACGGTGATCGACTCGTCGTCACCGCCGCCCTCGCCGGTGAGGTTGTCGCCGGAGTGGACCACGGAGCCGTTGAAGATGCCCAGCTTCATGAACCAGGCGGTGTCCATCTTCTCGCGCTTGGCGTCGAAGGCGATGCAGGAGGCGTCCAGGTCGATGTTGCGGCCGCGACCGGCGGGCTCCCAGCCGAGGCCCATCCGGACGGAGGAGAGGAAGGGCTTGCCGTTCTTCTCCAGCGAGACCGAGCCGCCCTTGGTGAGGCTCACCCGGCCCTTGTCCAGGGTGACCTTGGTGAGGCTCGGCGCCGCGGCGGCGGGCGGTGCCGGCGGGGCCGGCGGCATCGGGGGAGCGCTCTGCGGCATCGGCGGGGCGACCGGGGCGGCCACGGGGGTGGCGGCCGCGGGGGCGGGCTCGTCCTCCACCGTGACACCGAAGTCGGTGGCGATGCCGGCCAGGCCGTCGGCGTAGCCCTGGCCGACCGCGCGGACCTTCCACGCGCCGTTGCGCTGGTAGACCTCGACCACGATCAGCGCGGTCTCGCGGCCCAGCTGCGGCGCGGTGAAGGTGACCAGGACCTGGCCGGAGTCGGCGTCCCGGACGGTCGCGGTCGGCTCGATGCCGGCGAAGGTGGCACCGGACTCGTCGGGGCTCGCCGTGACGACGATCTTGGTGATGCCGGCGGGGACGGCGGAGGTGTCGATGGTGATCGCGTCCGGGGTGCCGCCAGAGGCCGGGCGGTGGGTGACACCGGGGCCGTTCGGAGCGTTGAAGAAGACGAAGTCGGCGTCCGAGCGCACCTTTCCGGCATCGGTCAGGAGCAGGCCGGAGACGTCCAGCGCCTTGGGTGCGGTGACCTCGACGGTCACCCGCGCGGCGGTCAGCGGGGCGTTGCCGCCTTGGGTCAGGACCGTGGACACGAACTCCTCCTCGGATGCGGTGGCACGGCGTGCGGGACCCGAGTCGGGGCCGCCGTGCCGAGTGGTACCCACAGTAACGAACGGGGTTGTCGAGACGAGCCCGATCAAGGCGGTGACCTGTCGGGTTGTCGGACGGTCGGTCAGCTCGCCGGGGCGGCGAACGTCCCCAGCGCGGCGACGGCCCGGGGGCGGTGGATGCCGAACGCGGAGGCGCTCCAGCTCTCGGCCGGGGCGGCCTTGCGCGGGCCGTCCGGTGTGCTCTCCCCGGGGCGGGGGGCGGCCGGTGCGGGCGCGAACGGGGACGGCGCCGACGCCGACGGCGCCGCCGACGCGGGTGCGCCGGTGGCGGGCGCGGTGGCGGGGAGGCCGCTGCGGACACCGAAGGTGTAGCGGCCGGGCGGGACGTCGGTACCCGCCGGGGTGGTGAAGCGGCAGACCAGCGTGCCGCGTTCGTGGAGGGTGGTGACCACGGCGCCGGCGAGGTCGGTCCAGGCGGTGGCGTCGACGCCGTCGGGGGCCGGTTCGCCGGGAGCGAGCCGGAGTTCGGCCTGGAGCGCGGTGAGCGGCTCGGTCACGGTCAGGGTGAGGACGTGGCGGGTGCCGTCGCGGCCGAGCGGCTGGACCAGGGCGGATCCGGTGAGCGCGTCGTCGACGGTGCCGTCCGGATCCGGGTCGGTCCCGTCGTCGTCCCGGCCACCCGGTAGCGCCGGGGTCGGTGGGGGCTCCGACGTCCCCGGCCGGGCGGTGGTCCAGTCGTCGGTCGGCGCCCCGGTCGGCCGGAGTTCGGGTGCGAACGGGCGGGCCGGTGACGGCGACGGGGCCGGCGGGACGGCGGAGTCCGGGAGACCGGGCTGCTGGTACGGCGGCCGGTTCGCGGGAGGCCGCTCGGCGGTGGTCCAGGGACCGTCCTGCGGGGAGGAGGGGACGACGGCGCCCGGCGTCGGGGCGTCGACGGGCCCCCGGTCGACGCTGCGGCCCTCGGCGAGCGGCAGCGTCGTGCCCGTGGCGGGCGGGCGCGGCGCGGGGACGCCGGAGACGGGCGGGTACGAGACGTGCGAATCGGACGCGGTCGGGCCCGAGGGGCGGACGGTGGGCCGTCCGGAGGGCGCCGGCGGCGTCGACGCGCGCGCGGTGTCGGGGGCCGAGGCGAGGTCGGCGCGGTCGCTGCCGGGGGTGGGCGGCGGGCTCGACCCGACCCGGGCCACCCCGGCCCGGCGGCCGACCCCCTGCTGCTCGTGGAGCAGCCAGGTGGTCGCGATGCTGATGCCGACCACGGTGGACATCGCCATCGCGGCGCCGGAGAACCGCAGGGTCGGCAGCCGGAGCCGGCCGCCGAACGGCTTCGGCCGGCCGTGCCGCCCGTGCCGCTCGCGCTGTGTGTGCTGCCCGATCTCCTCGCGCGGAGCCACCCCGACCCTCCCTCCCCGAAGCCGTCGTCGAACTCGCCGCATTCTCCCACGCGCGGCCGACGTGCCCGAATCGCCGTCATGGGCGGACTTCCGCCGGCTCGCCCGGGGTCGTCCGGGGTCGCTCGTGCGGGTCCGCCGATGGACGCGCGGGGGCCCGCGCCGACAGGGGGACGAGCGTACCAGCGGGCGCCCGGGCCCTGGCCAGACCTTGGGAAGGATCGATCCACTCCGTGGACAGCCTTTCCCTGAACGGAAGTTGACGGTCCGTCTGACAAGGTCGCGGCGGAGTGGGTAAGGAGTCACCGGCGGGCACGGGGATTATTGCAACCTCCTTGCAACCCTTGCCCGTCCGGCCGGTGGTGGCGCAGGCTGGGGGCATCCCACGCCGTCCCGGAGAGACCGTCATGCCGTCCGACCCGCTGTCAGCACCCTCCAGTGCCCCTCTCGCCGCCACCCCCACGGGCGGCGATGAGGCAGGCTCCACCGCCGCTCCGGCGGCGGTGGAGGAGGTGCTGACGCTGCGGATCTCGTTGGGCGAGGAAGTGGTCGGCGAGGTGCGGACGCGATTCCGGTTCGACGCCGAGCGCCCGTACGAGGTGCTGCTGACGTTCCATCTGGGCCGGCCGGACGAGGCCGATTGGGTGTTCTCGCGTGATCTGCTGCGCGACGGCCTGCGCTCGTTGAGCGGCCAGGGCGACGTCAAGTTGTGGCCGGCCTACTGCCCGTGCCACGGCTCGACGTTGCACCTGGCGCTTGAGTCCCCTCACGGCAGCGCGCTGCTGGAGGTTTCCAAGCCCAAGGTGCAGGCGTGGCTGGACCGGACGTACGCCCTGGTCTCGGAGGCGGCCGAGCAGACCTACGGCCCGACCGACGCCCAGCTGTCCGCGCTGCTGGCCGGTGGCTGATGTCCCGCCGCCGCGGTGACCGCGTCGCCCGGGGCGCGCGGTCCCGGTAACGGGGGAGCCCCCGGCAGCCGGACGGCGCCCGAGGCCAGGCCCGCCCGCAGTCGGCGCACGGCCGGCGCGGAGGAGACCGGCAGCAGGTCGTACGGGTCGTCCGGTCCGTCCACGGTGACCAGGACCGACTCGGCGAACCGGTACGGCCGGTGAGCCAGCAGTCCGCCCAGGTAGCGCCGCAGCCGGGACAGTTCGGCCCGGACCGTCACCGTGCGGGCCGGATCGCCGAACAGCGCGTCGGCGAGCTGCGCCGCGCTGTGCCCGGCGCGCTCGGTGGCGAGCAGCAGCAGCAGTTCGGCGTGCCGCGGGCTCAGCGCGTGCGACCAGCTGCCGGCGGCGCCGCGCACCGACAGCTCGGGGCGGTCCGGCCGGCGCAGGTCGAGCCGGAGCCGGGCCCCCTCGGCCTGCTCGGCGGTCACCGCGGCGGCGCCCTCCCCGGCCCGCTCGCCGTCCAGTTGGCGCACCGGCCGGACCAGCCAGCCGTCGGCGAGCGGCTCGATGACGCACTCGCCGAGGCCGGGCAGCCAGTGCACGGCGGTCGAGCTCCAGCCCTCGGCGGGCAGTCGCAGTCGGACGGGTGACGGCAGGCCGGCCGCGCAGGCGATCCAGCCGGCGGCGTCGACCACCAGGGCCGGGCCGTTCACCCGGGCCAGCAGCGGGGCGGCCAGGGTGCGCAGGTGGTGCAGCGACTCCAGGCGGCGGGCCCGCAGCTCCGTCTCGGCGAGCCGGGCCGCGGTGGCGGTCAGTTGCAGGAGGTAGGGCCGGACGCTGGTGGCCGGACCGCTGAGGTTGATGGCCCCGACCAGCCGGCCGGTGCCGGGGTCGTGCACGGGGGCGGCGACGCACGTCCAGGAGTGGTGGCTGCGCAGGTAGTGCTCGGCGGAGTGGACCTGCATCGGCCGCTGGGCGCGCAGCGCGGAGGCGATGCCGTTGGTGCCGACGCTCTCCTCGATCCAGCGGGCGCCGGTGAGGAAGCCGATCCGGTCGGCGCTGCGGCGCAGGCCGCGTTCGCCCTCCTGCCAGAGGACGTGGCCCTCGGCGTCGGCGATGGCGAGGATCAGCGGGACGTGGTCGGCCGGGTCCAGCAAGGTGTCGCGCAGGACCGGCAGCAGGACGTCGAGGCCGCTGGCGCGGCGGCGGTGCTCCACCTCGGCGGGGCCCAGGTGGACGGTGGCGGCGCCGGCGTCCGGGTCCAGGCCGAGCCGGCGCAGGCGGGCCCAGGAGTCGCCGATCTCGGGACGGGGTCCGGACAGCGGCTGTTCGGTGTCGGTCGGGTCGGTCTCCCGGGCCGGGCCGCGGGTCACGGGTTCGGTCAGGGTGCGGTCGTGGAGCCTGGCCAGCTCCGCCGAGGTCGACGGAGTTCGGGGCCCGGCCCGTCGGGTCTGCCGTCCGGTTTGCCGCACTCGTCCTGCTCCTCGCCGCCGATCGAGGGCGCGTCGGGGCCGACGCGCTGACGAAAGAGTACGGGGGTCGCCCGGTCCTGGGGACGGGGTCTGCCAACTAGGGCCGATGAGCGGTATCAGAGTGGACATGCCAATGAGTGATGGGTGTCCCGGCACCGGGAATCGGCCCGGCGCACGCCCCGGGCGCGGATCAGCGCGGACCGCCCGACTCCTGCTGGGCGGCCTCGACGGTGCGGTGGAGGTCGGCGCCGGCGTCCAGCGTGGCGGCCGTGGTGAGCGCCAGGCAGGCGGCGAGGACGAGCGCGGCGGCGGTCCGGCGACGGCTGCCGGAGGCGGCCGGGCGCGGTTGCAGCAGGGCCGCGACCCGGCGCGGGACCGGGCCGGAATGGGCGGCCGGGGCCAGCCCGGGCCGGGCCGGGCGCGGCGAGCGGCTCGCCGCCAGGGCGGCCCGGCCCACCGCGCGGGCGGTGACGGTGCGGTCGCCGACCTGCTCGGCGGCGACCTCGTCGGCCCAGCGCTCCAGGTGGTAGCCGAGCGGCGCCCGCAGCGCCCGCAGCGCCGGATGGACCGCGGCGGCGTGTTCGGCGAGGGCCAGGAAGAGGTGGTGGCGGCCGGCCAGGTGGGCGCGCTCATGGGCGAGCAGCGCGGCCCGCTCGGGGGCGCTGAGGGCGCGCAGCATCCCCGCGGTGACCACGATCCGTCCCGGTTCGCCGGGCCGTCCGGGGCGGCGGAGGCGGCCGGGAAGGGCGAAGGCGTCGGCCCGGTCGTCGTCCAGGACGGCCAGCGGGTGCTGTCCGGCCGGGTGGAGCAGGGCGTGGAGCACGGCGCGGGCGCGGTGCCGGAGAGCGTGGAGGTAGTGCGTGAGGGCGCGCGTGCGGGTGGTCTCCCGGGCATCGTTGGTGCGCGCTCGGCGCATGGAGGCGCACGGGGGGCGCATGTCCGGATGCTGGTCGCCGCGGTGCGGTGCGGTCGGCGACGGCCGCGCCGCACCGGCGGGGGTGCCGGGGGCGGCCGGGCTCGCGGGGCCGCCGGGGCTCGCGGGGCCGAGCGTCGCGCGGGCGGTCCGCAGCTCGTTCCGGCGCAGGCGGGCGGTCCGCAGGGCCAGTGCCGTCAGGACGGTCAGCGCCGCTCCGGCCGGGGCGGCCGGGAGCCCCGCGGCGGGTGCGGCGGCGGCCGGCCAGGGCAGTGACAGGTGGCCGAGCGCGGCGACGGCGGGCAGTTGGAGAAGTCCCTCGGCGGTCAGCAGCCCGAGTGAGCAGAGCGTGCCGACGGCCAGCACGGCGGAGGCGGCGGCCAGCGTCCAGGCGGCGGCCCGGGGCGGCAGGGCGTCGGCCAGCCGGCGGGCCGGCCGGGCGGCGAGGAAGGGCAGCAGCAGCGGTACCCAGACGGCGAGGATCACGGGGCGACCGGTCCGGCGGCGCCCCTCGGGTCCGCGCCCGCGCCGGTGCCCGGCGGTGCGTCCGTGTCCCCGTCCGTGTCCCCGTCCGTGCCTCCGTCCGCGCCTCCGCCGAGGAGCTCGCGCAGCAGGCGCTCGTCCTCGGTGGAGAGGTCGGAGACGAAGCGGGCCAGCACGGTCGAGCGGTCCGCCTCGCGCCCCAGCTCGGTGTGCATCCGGCGGGCGGCGAGGCCGGCCGGGTCCTGGACGGTCGGGGTGTACGCGTAGGCGCGTCCCGCCCGGGTGCGTTCCACGGTGCCCTTGTCGTGCAGCCGGGCCAGGATCGTCGCGACGGTGGTCCGTGCGAGGTCGCCGCCGAGGGCCGTCTGGACGTCCTGGGGCGTCAGCGGTTCGCGCGCGGCCCAGAGGGTGGCCAGCACCTCGGCCTCCAGCTCCCCGGCGGGCCGGCGGGCGGACGGTACGTCGGACATGGCGGCGATTCCTCCAGGTTTCGTCTACAGTCGTGTAGACCGTCTACGTCACTGTAGACGGTCGAGGGCGTGCTGCGCAGAAGTCGCCCTCCAACGTACGGGAGGTCCGCCAGCCTTGCTCCAGTCGTCCGCCGCTCCGGCCGTTCACGCTCTCGCGGTGAACCCGCTGGACGCCTCCTCGCTCCTCGCCGCCTTCGGGGCCCTCGGGATCGCCGCCGTGCTGTTCGCCGAGACCGGGCTGCTCGTGGGGTTCTTCCTGCCCGGTGACTCGCTGCTGTTCACCGCCGGCCTGCTCTGCGTCCCCGGCGCGACCAAGGGGCCGCAGCTGGAGCTCTACCAGGTGTTGCCGGCCGCCCTGGCGGGTGCGCTGATCGGCGCCCAGGTCGGCTTCCTGATCGGCCGGCGCGGCGGCCGCGCGCTGTTGCAGCGCTCCGAGAACAAGAGCCTGAAGCACGGGGTCGAGCGGGCGGAGGAACTGCTCGCCAAGTACGGGTACGGCAAGGCGATCGTGCTCGGACGGTTCATCCCGGTGGTCCGGACGGTGCTCAACCCGCTCTGCGGCGTGCTGGAGGTGCCGGTGCGCACGTTCACCCTCTGGCAGGTGGTGGGCGGCGTGGTCTGGACCGTCGGTGTGGTGCTGGCCGGATACGCGCTCGGCTCGTCGGTGCCCAGTATCGACCGGTACCTGCTTCCCATCATCGGTCTGGTAGTAGTTGTCTCCGTGATCCCGATTGTTCTTGAATTGTTCCGGGCCCGGAAGGCCCGGCGTCACGGTGGTGACGCCCGATGACGCCCTCCCGCGCGCTGGCCGTCTACGACGGCAGCGGAATCGACGGCGGTCTCTACACCCGGGTGGTCGGGTGGGCGGATGCCGCGCCGCACTGGCTCGACCAGGTGATCAAGGTCTGGTCCGCGCTGGGGCTCGGCCTGTTCGCCGTCCTCATGGTCCTGGCGTGGTGGCGGGCGCGCGGCGCCGGTCCGGCCGTGATGGCCAGGGTGCTGGCCTCGCCGCTGGTCGTGGTCGTCGCCTACGTCGTCAACTCCGGGTTCAAGAGCGTGGTGGAGGAGGTCAGGCCGTGCGCCCAGCTCGGGGTGCGCGGCACCCTGGAGGCCTGTCCGGGCGCCGGTGACTGGTCCTTCCCCAGCAACCACACGGTGATCGCCTTCGCCGCCGCGACGGCGCTCTGGTTCGCCGACCGGCGGCTGGGCGCGGTCGCCGCGGTCGCCGCCGTGCTGATGGGCGCCTCCCGGGTCTGGGTCGGCGTGCACTACCCGCACGACGTGCTGGTCGGCGCGCTGGTCGGGATCCTGGTGGCGGTCCCGCTCGCGCTGGTCGCCGGACGGGCCGCGCCGCTGGTCGGGCGGGCGCGCGACGGCGCGCTGCGACCGTTGCTGGGCGCGGGCGCCGTCGCGTCGGCGGCCGGTGGCCGGCCGTCGCTGGAGACGCAGCGACGCTGACTTCCGTGACCCGCCCGGCCCTTGTGTGGCCGAGGTGGCGGGGAGAGCATGTGAGCCGGGCGTGGGGCCTTCGACGGGCACCCGCCCGGCTCAGTCGTGCCGGGGTGCCGCGGCTCCCCGGCGTGTCCGTGGAGGGAAGTGCCGCCGATGCCGTACCGACTCGACCCCACCCAGGGTGACCGGCCCGCCGAGGAACTCCGCAAGGGCGTGGAGGGACTGCTGGCCGAGGCCATGGTGCTCACGCTCGCCACCGCCGGCCACGAGCACGGCCCGCACGCCAACCTGGCCTTCTTCGCCCACGACGACGACCTCGTCCTGTACTTCGTCAGCGAGCGCGCCACCCGGCACAGCCACCACCTCGGCGAGGAGGCCAGGGCGTCGGCCGCGGTCTTCGTGCCGCCGCCGGTCTTCGGGGAGCGGCTGCGCGGGATCCAGCTGACCGGCAGCGCGGGGGAGGCGTGGGGGCACCAGGCGGAGGCGGCGCTGGCCGCGTACCGGGGGCGGTTCCCGTCCTTCGCCCGGGAGGAGGACGTCCGGCGACAGTTCCTGACCGGGGGCGGGGCGGCGGCGCTGTACCGGTTCCAGGTGGAGGAGCTGACGGTGGTGGACGAGCCCCACTTCGGGCGGCGCAACTATCTGCGGGCGACCGTGGTGCGCTGAGCGGCCGGCTCCGCCCCGGGCGGGGGCCGGTCGGGTTTCGCCCCGGGCGCGCCCGGGGCGGGCGGGCGCCCGGGGTGATCGGGCCCGCGCCGGCCGGCCGGGCCCCTGCGCGCCGGGTTGGCTATACAACTTTTCGGTCGGTTCACCTGTGCGCCGCTGTTCGGACTCCCCTCGGCCACCTCGCGGCACCAGCCTGGCCGCATGAGAGTCATCGTCGTAGGAGCAGGCGTGCTCGGCAGCATGCACGCCTGGCAGGCCGTCGAGCGCGGTCATGAGGTCGTCCACCTGGAGCGTGAGGCCGAGGCGCGCGGCGCCTCCGTGCGCAACTTCGGACTGGTCTGGGTCAGCGGCCGGGCCGCAGGGGAGGAGTTGGACACCGCGCTGCGCGCCCGCGAGCTGTGGGAGCGGATCGGCGCGAAGGTGCCCGAGCTCGGCTTCCGGGCCAACGGCTCGCTCACCGCGATCCGCACCGAGGCCGAACTCGCCGTCGCCGAGCAGGCGATGACCCTGCCCGACGCGGCCGCGCGCGGCTACCGGCTGCTGGACGCGGCCGAGACGCGGGCCGCCAACCCGGCGCTGCGCGGCAAGCTGCTCGGCGCGCTCCGGTGCGAGCGGGACGCCGCCGTCGAGCCGCGCACCGCCCAGCCCGCGCTGCGCGCCGCCCTGCTGGCCAGCGGCCGGTACACCTTCCTCCCCGGGCGCGAGGTGCGCGAGGTGATCGGCGAGAACGCCGTCCGGGACGACCACGGTGACGTCCACACCGGCGACCTCGTCATCCTCTGCACCGGCGCCTGGCTGGGCGGCCTGGTGCGCGAGCTGGCACCCGAACTGCCCGTCCGCAAGGTGCGGCTGCAGATGATGCAGACCGACCCGCTCGGCGAGGAGCTCACCACCTCGGTCGCCGACGGCGACAGCTTCCGCTACTACCCGGCCTTCGCCGGGGACGCGTTGGAGCGGCTGAAGGCCGCGCAGCCGCAGCCGCCGGTCGCCGCCGAGCACAAGATGCAGCTGCTGATGGTCCAGCGCAAGGACGGCGGCCTCACCATCGGCGACACCCACGAGTACGACCAGCCGTTCGGCTTCGACGTCGTCGAGGATCCCTACGACCATCTGATCGGGGTGGCCGAGGAACTGCTCGGCCGGCCGCTGCCCCGGGTGCGCCGCCGCTGGGCCGGGGTGTACGCGCAGTGCGTGGACACCACCCGGGTCGTCCACCGGGAGCGGGTCCGCGACGCCGTCTGGCTGGTCACCGGCCCCGGCGGCCGCGGCATGACCTGCTCGCCGGCCATCGCCGAAACCACCGCCGAACTCACCAATCTCTAGAGGTAGTTGACATGTCGATTGATATCCGTCTCGTTGTGCTCGACATGGCGGGCACCACGGTGGCCGACGACGGCCTGGTCGAGCGGGCCTTCCAGGCCGCCGCCGGCGCGCTCGGCGTCGAGGCCGGCAGCCCCGAGCACGCGCGCATGCTGGAGCACGTCCGGGCCACCATGGGCGAGTCCAAGATCTCGGTGTTCCGCCACCTGTTCGGCGAGGAGGAGAAGGCCCGGACGGCCAACGCCGCCTTCGAGGCCGCCTACCACGACCTCGTCGACGCGGGCCACTGCGCCGCGCTGCCGGGGGCGGCCGAGGCGATCGCCGAACTCCGGGGCCAGGGCCGCACGGTGGTCCTCACCACCGGCTTCTCCCGGTCCACCCAGGACCGCATCCTGACCGCCCTCGGGTGGGAGTCGATCGCCGACCTCACCCTCTGCCCGGCCGAGGCCGGCCGCGGCCGCCCCTACCCGGACCTGGCGCTCACCGCCCTGCTGCGCACCGGCACCGAGTCGGTCCGGCAGATCGCCGTCGCCGGGGACACCGGCTACGACATGCTCACCGGCACCCGGGCCGGTGCCCCGGTGGTGGCCGGGGTGCTGACCGGTGCCCACGACGAGGCGCGCCTGCGGGCCGACGGCGCGACGCACGTGCTGACCTCGATCGCCGAGCTGCCGGCGCTGCTCGCCCGGGGCTGAGCCCGCACCGGCCCCGGCTCCCCTCCTCGATGGGGGGAGCCGCGGCCGGGAGCACGGTCGTCGGCGGGGCGGGTTCGGACCGGGGTGCGAGCCGGACCGCTCCCAGCGCGGTGGCCCCGGCGGCAGCGGCGGCCACCGCGCCGATCTGTGCCCGCCGGACGAGGCGCCGCCGGCGGCCTCCGGGCGGCTGGGCCGGTCGCCGGTCGCCGGTCGCCGGTCGCCGGTCGCCGGTCTCCGGGCCCGGTGGAGGTCCGGGCCCGGCCGGTCTCAGCGGGCGCCGAGGAGGGCCGGCAGCTCGCGCATGTCGTGGAAGACGACGGTGCCCGGTCCGGTCAGCCGCTCGGCCGGGGTCAGGCCGCCGGCGTACCCGAAGGAGCGCATGCCCGCCGCCCGGGCGGCCCGGACGCCGGGCGCGCTGTCCTCGACCACCGCGCAGGCGGCCGGCGGGACGCCCATCCCGGCGGCCGCGTACAGGAAGAGGTCGGGGGCGGGCTTGCCGCGGTCGACCTCGGTGGCGCTGTAGATCCGGCCCGCGAAGCGCCGGTGCAGACCGGTGCGGCCGAGGGTGTGCGCCATCTTCTCGTGCGAGCCGCTGGACGCGACACAGGTCGGCAGGGAGATCGCGTCGAGCGCCTCCGTCAGGCCGTCCACCGCGGTGAGGCCGGCGTCCACCTGCTCGGCGTGCCGGCGCACGAACTCCGTCGACCAGTGCGCGGCCGTCGCTTCGCCGAGCCGCTCGGCGACCTGCTCGTGGATCGACGCCTGGGAACGCCCGATGAACCGGTCGACGACCTCGGCCTCGGTGAGCGGCCAGCCCAGTTCGGCGCCCAGCGCGACCTGGACGCGGGCGGCGATCCGCTCGCTGTCGACCAGGACGCCGTCGCAGTCGAAGATGACGAGTTCTATCGGCGGAGCGGGTGAGGTGATCATGGCGGCAGCCTAGTGAGGGCCTCCGCCGCGCGGAGCCGGGCCCGCGCGGGCCGGTTGGTGCCCGTTCCCGGCGGGTCGTGCCCGCGGCGCGCGGACACCCGAAAGCCACGCGGCGAGACGGTGGGAAACCTGCGGTGCGGGCCCCGAAACGGCGCCGCAACAAAGGAGTACGCGGTATTGCCAGTGCTTCCCGGGAGCTTCTACAGTCGCTCGCATGGCAGCTGGAGAGTTCTTGGCTGCTCGTCGGCATGTCGATTTCGGACGGCTCGCGAGCACCCTCTGTACGGCCGACGCGACGTGATTCGGTGACGGTGCCCCGGTAGCTGCGCGGGCCCGGCCGGAGCTCGTCGGGATTCCTCGGAACACTCCTCCCACCTGCACGGTTCGTGCGGCTGGGGGAGGAGACCGGTTTCTTGCAGGCGGATCGCCGGCCCCTCGCCGCCTTCCCGGGTGCCGTCCGCGCACGGTCGCGGACAGGCGGCGGGCCGGAATTCCGCACACCCGTCCGTGATTTCGGCGCGGCCGCGCGGAATTCCGCCGCGGCCGTTCCGGCCGGAATCGCCGAAGCAGTACGGAGAGAATTCGATGAGCGATTCGACGAGTGGCACGAGCGATTCGACGGACCATTCCGGGAGCGCGCCGGGGACCGGCGGGCCGGCCGGGGTCGGCCGGCGCGGCTTCCTCGCCGGCGCGGCCGCCGTGG
>NZ_JBHYYB010000047.1:0-66261 GCF_042752535.1 Kitasatospora sp. NPDC059327
CCGGGGGGGGGGGGGGCCGGGGGGGTGGGCCAGTGTGCCGGTGGGGGCCCGGGGGCCGCCCCGGGCGCCCGGAGCGGCGCCAACGCCCGTGGGGGGGCGGCCCGTGGTCCGGCGCCCCCTCGGGCGTGCTACCAGGCTCGGGTGGAGGACCCCGGTTACTTCTTCTTGTCCTTGCTGCCGTACGGCAGCCCGGCCAGACCGGCGATGACCACGAAGGCCACGATCGGGATCAGCACGTACAGGCCGAGGGTCTGGGCCACGGTCAGGCCGCTGCCCGGGTCGTCGCCGTCGTCCCGGGAGTAGGCCATGGCGGGCGACGACAGCAGCATCATCAGCGTGACCGTTGCGGTGACCGCGCCGGCTCGCAAAGCGTTCCTCTTGTCCACGCTGCTCAACTTACCCGCCACTTACGCCGCCGCGCTCGGCGGGGTCGGCCTTTCGGGCCGCCGGCCCGGCGGCCCGCAGGAGTCCGGCCAGGGCCTGCGCGGCCGGGGTGGCGGCCAGCTCGTCCAGCGTCACCGGGCGGCCGGAACCGTCCGCGACCGGCAGCCTCCAGTTGGGGTACTGGTCCCAGGTGCCGGGCAGGTTCTGCGGGCGCGGGTCGCCCACCAGGTCGGGCAGCCAGATGCCGACCAGCTCGGCCGGGGTGGCCAGCAGGAAGCGGTACAGCGCCTGCGCCGAGAGCGGCTCGTCCTCGGCCAGCAGACCCAGCCGGGTCAGCTCGGCCCGCCAGTCCGCGAGCTCGGCCGCCGCCTGGGCCTGCTCCTCGTCGAGCGACCGGGCCAGCAGGCCGAGCCGGTGGCGCAGCTCGACGTGCTCACCCGAGAGCCGGGCGGCGGTGCTCGGCAGGTCATGGGTGGTCAGCGTGGCCAGGCTGCCGGGCCGCCAGCGCTCCGGGGCCAGGATCTCGCCCCCGGCCTGCCAGTCCCGCTCGAACCAGAGCACCGAGGTCCCCAGGACGCCGCGCGCCGCCAGCTCCTCGCGGACGCCCGGCTCCACGGTGCCCAGGTCCTCGCCGATCACCGCCGTGCCGGCCCGGTGCGCCTCCAGGGCGAGCACCCCCAGCATCGCCTCGGCGTCGTAGCGGACGTAGGCGCCCTCGGTCGGCGCGTGGCCGGCCGGCACCCACCAGAGCCGGAACAGGCCCATCACGTGGTCGATCCGGATCGCCCCCGCGTGCCGGGCCGCCGAGCGCAGCAGCTCCGCGAACGGGGCGTAGCCGGAGGCGGCCAGCGCGTCCGGACGCCAGGGCGGCAGGCCCCAGTCCTGGCCGTGGGCGTTGAAGGCGTCCGGCGGGGCGCCGACCGAGATGCCGCCGCCCAGTACGTCCTGGAGCGCCCAGGCGTCGGCGCCGTCCGGGTGGACGCCGACGGCGAGGTCGTGGATCAGACCGACGGCCATGCCCGCGGTGCGCGCGGCCTGCTGGGCCCCGGCGAGCTGCCGGTCGACCTGCCAGGCGAGCCACCGGTGGAACTCGACGCGGTCCGCGAGCTCCTCGGCGGCGAGGGCGACGTGCGGGCTGTCCGGGTGACGCAGGCCCTTCGGCCAGCTGTGCCAGTCGGCGCCGTGCGCCTCGGCGAGGGCGTTCCAGAGCGCGTACCGCTCCAGCCACTCGCCCTCGCCGCGCCGGTAGGCCGCGTAGGCGGCCCGGCCGCCCGCCCCGAGCGGCACCTCGTGCAGCAGCTCCAGGACCCGGCGCTTGAGCGCCCAGACGGCGTCCCGGTCGATCAGGCCGTCGTGGCCCAGCACCTCGGCGCGCAGCCGGGCGGCACGGCGGCCCAGCTCCTCGGCCTCGGCGCGCTGCTCGCCCGTCAGATAGCCGTAGGCGGGGACCGCCTCGACCCGCAGGTGCACCGGGTCGGCGAAACGGCGGGAGGAGGGACGGTAGGGGGACGGGTCGGAGGGGACGGTGGGCAGCGCGGTGTGCAGGGGGTTGATCTGCGCGAAGTCCGCGCCCAGACCGCCGGCCCACTGGGTCAGTTCCGTGAGGTCACCGAGGTCGCCCATGCCCCAGGACCGGTCGGACAGGACGGAGTAGAGCTGTGCGAGGAAGCCCCAGCCGCGGCCGGGCAGTCCCGGGAGCCGCTCCGGCGCGACGATCAGATGGGCGTCCTGCCGGGTGCCGTCGCTCTCCGCCCTGAGCCGGTGCCGCCCGAGCGGCAGGTCGGCGGGCAGCCAGTGCGAGTGCCCGCGCGGCAGCTCCCAGAGCCCGCCGCCCTCCAGCTCGACGGTCAGCCGCGCGTCCGCCGGCACGTCCAGCGCCGTCCGCCGGCCGGCCCGCACCACCACGCAGGGCGGCAACAGGCGTGCCCGCTGCTCGGCGCGGTGACGCTCCAGCGCCTGCCGGGCCTCCTCCGGCGTGCCGGCCGCCACCCCCAGCGCGGCCAGCACGGCGACCAGTGTCCGCGCGCCCACCGGCACGGCCCCGCCCCCCGGGTTGTCCCGGGTGTCCACCCCGTAGGCCTGGGCCAGCGCCACCAGCTCCGCCGGGGGAGGCGGCGCGTCCTGCGCGGGCACCTCCAGGCCGTCGGCTCCGTCACGGTCGAGATAAGCGGCCACGCGCGGCTCCTGCGATGTCTCGGCAACGCCCAGTCAGGACAGCCACAGTCCTACCCGCGTAACGGCCCGGTGACCCGGTGCGACACACGGCCGGGGCGGGTGCGCGCGCTCCGACGGGGCGTCACCCCGGCCCGCGCGGGCCGCCGGCGCCCGGGGCCGGGCCCGTTCGAGCACGGGGGAACCGGCGCGTGGGCGGGCTGGTTCCGGAGTCGGGCGATGAAACGACAAAGAGGACAAATTCTGCATACCCGTCGGCGACGTTGACACCGGCAGGGCCAACTGGTGGGCTTTGGCGCGATGTGGTCATTGCCTGGCGAGGAGGCTCCTGTGCAAGCCCGAGTGTCCGTCGCCGCAGGGCGGCGGTTGAGGCAGCAGCTGGAGCAGAGCCCGGCACTGCGTGACGTGTTGCAGCACCCGGCGGCGATCGCGGCGCGGCGGGCGACCGCGCGGACGTGCCGTCAGTTGGCCCCCAGGGCCGCGGACCGGCTGATCGCGGACCTCAAGGGCACGGAGCCGCTGCTGGCCTCGGTGCGGGCCGAACGCGCCGGGGTCCGGGCCGGGGCGCCGAGCCGGCGGACCCTGCAGGTCGCGGCGACGCTGTCGGCGGCCGCCGTGGTCGGCGGACTGCTGGTGAGCGGACCGGTCGCGTACGCGTACAACCCGGGGCCCGACGTGGTGAGCACCGCGTCGCAGACACCGCTGGGCAGTGTGAGCAACCCTCAGGTCTTCCCGCGCCCGCAGGAGCAGAGCGTGACCGGCAAGCCGGTCGCGGTACCCGCCGAGGTGACGCTGGTGACCGCGCCGAAGGCGGACCACGGCGCGGTGGACACCGTGCGCGAGGTGCTCGGCGTGGCCGGGGCCACCGCGGTGACGCCGCGGACGGAGGCCGGCACACCGGTCGCCGGGTCCCTGGTCGTGTACATCGGCGGTCCCGCCGAGGGCGCGGGCGGCGAGGTCGACCGGGCGCTGCGGGAGCTGACCGCGGCCGCCGGCGGCAAGGACGGCACCGCACCCTCCACCGCGGGGATGCCCGCCGGCGGATACGTGCTCTCCGCCGGCCAGCTGCCGGCCCCGGGCGGCGGGACGTACGGCGTGGTGGTGCTGGCCGGCGCCGACCAGGCGGGCAGCTTCTACGCGGCGCAGAGCATGCGCCAGCTGCTGGCCGCCGTGCCCGCCGGGCAGGGGCAGGCACCGGGCGCGGCCGGCCTCGGGCTGCCGGGGATCACGCTGCGCGACTGGCCCTCCGGCGCGCCGGTGCGCGGCACCGCGGAGGCGTTCTACGGCACCCCGTGGAACCAGCAGCAGCGCCTCGACCAGCTGGACTTCCTGGGCCGCTCCAAGCAGAACTTCTACCTCTACGCCCCGGGCGACGACCCGTACCGGCTCTCCCGCTGGCGCGACGCCTACCCGGCGGCCAAGGCGGCGGACCTGAAGGCGCTGGCCGCCCGGGCCGGGGCGAACCACGTGACGGCCGGCTACGCGATCGACCCCGGCCAGTCGCTCTGCTACAGCTCGGGCAAGGACGCGGACGCGCTGGTCGCCAAGCTGGACGGACTGCGGGCCCTCGGCTTCACCGCGTTCCAGTTGCAGTTCCTCGACGTCTCCTACGACGAGTGGCACTGCGGCGACGACCGGGCCAAGTACGGCACCGGGCCGGCCGCCGCCGCCAAGGCGCAGGCCGAGCTGGTGGCCAAGGTGCAGGACCGGCTGATCGCGAAGAACCCGGGGCTGGCGCCGCTCTCCGTGGTGCCCACCGAGTACCACCAGCAGGGCGCCACCCCGTACCGCACCGCGCTCGCGGCGGCACTGCCGGCCGGCGTGCAGGTGGCCTGGAGCGGGGTCGGGGTGATCCCCGAGAAGATCACGGGCACTCAGGCCGCCGAGACCGCCGGCCTCTACGGGCACCCGCTGGTCACCATGGACAACTACCCGGTGAACGACGCCAACCCGGACCGGCTCTTCCTCGGCGCCTACACCGGGCGCGACACGGAGGTCGCCACCCGGTCGGCCGTCATGCTCACCGGCGCGATGCAGCAGCCGACGGCCTCGCGGATCGCGCTCGCCACCGCCGGGGACTTCGCCTGGAACCCCGGCGGGTACAAGCCGGAGGACTCCTGGCAGGCCGCCCTGCGCTCGCTGGCGGGCCCGGCCGGCGCCACCGCCGCCCCGGCCGGGGCGGTCCTGGCGTCCGTCACCGCACTGGCCGGCAACAGCTCCTCCTCACCGCTGTCCAAGCAGGAGTCCGGCTACCTCGCCCCGCTGCTGGAGCGGTTCTGGGCGACCGCCGAACCGAACGCCGGGGCGGCGCCCGACCTCGCCAAGCTGATAGAGGCGGCGGCCCCGCTGCGGGAGTCCTTCGCCGCGATGGCGGGGGCCCAGCAGACCCTCACCGCCACCCCGGCCACCGCGGCACTGGCCGCCGAGGCCGGGCCCTGGCTGGCCCCGTTGCGCGACTACGGCCTCGCCGGCCAGGCCGCGCTCGACATGCTGCTGGCCCAGCGCGGCGGCGACGGCGCGGCGGCCTGGCGGGCCCGGGTCGAGCTCAACAAGCTGCGCGAGCAGCTCGGCCAGAGCCCGGCGACGGTCGGCGCGGGCGTGCTCGGCCCGTTCCTGGAACGCGCCGTGCGGGCCGCCGACAGCTGGGCCGGCGTGGTCGGCGGCGGAGCCGCCCCCACCACCACCATGGGCACCGCCCACGACCACCTGCCCGCGCTGATGACCGACGGCGTGGCCGACACCTTCTACTGGAGCTCGGCGCCCCCGCAGCCCGGCGACTCGGTCGGCCTGGACCTCGGCGGCGGCCGCCCGGTGGGCAGCGTCACCGTGCTGATGGGCTCCTGGGGCAGCGGCCCGGACGGCACGAGCGCACTCGACGACTACATCCGCGACGGCGTGCTGGAGTACTCCACCGGCGAGGGCGGCTGGAAGCAGCTCGCCCAGGTGAGGAACCAGCGCAGCGTCACCGCCCAGCTGCCCGCCGGGACGGTCGTCCGGGCGGTACGGCTGCGGGCCACCGCCGTCCAGAAGACCGCCGTGGCGGTCCGCGAGTTCAGCGTGACCGCGCCGGACGAGGCCCCGGCCAGCGTCACCGGCGGCCCGGCCGCGCTGCCCGGCGCCTCGGCGGGCGCCGTGCTGGACGGCAACCCGGACACCGCCTACCGGGCGGCCACCGCGCCGACCGTCGCGGACGAGCCGCTCACCGTCGAGCTGGGCACGGCCCGGCCGCTGGACCGGCTGACCGTCCTCACCGACCCGACCGTCCGGGCCTCCGCCACCGTCTCGGTGCGGCGCGCGGACGGCACCTGGGCGGAGATCGGCACCGTCCAGCCCGGCTACAACGAGCTGCCGGCCGGCGGCCAGAGCGCGGACGCGTTCCGGCTGGCCTGGAAGCCCGGCGGCGAGCCGCCGGTCGTCAACCAGGTGATCCCCTGGTACGCGGACGCCCCGGCCGCCCGGCTCAGCCTGGCCGACGCCGCGCTGGACGTGGTGACCGGCGCGACCGCGCCCGTACAGGCCCGGGCGATGGTCGAGGCCGGCCGGCCGGAAGGCACCGTCGGCGAGCTGCGCACCGAGGTACCCGCCGTGGCCAAGGGCCTGACCGTGGCACCGGCCTCCGGGGTGAGCGTGCCGCGCGGCGGCCGGGTGGGCGTGCCGCTGCTGGTCAGCGCCGCGCCGGGAACGCCGTCCGGCACCTACCAGGTACCGGTGCTGTTCGTGACCGGTCCGACCACCGTGCGCCAGGTGCTCCAGGTGCACGTGGTGCCGCCGACCGGCGGGCCGGACCTCGCCACCACCGCGAAGGCCGCCTCCTCGGCCGACGAGACCTCCTCCTTCCCCGCCTCGGCGGTAGCCGACGGGGACCCGAAGAGCCGCTGGTCCTCCCCCGCCAAGGACGACGCCTGGGTGCAGCTGGAGCTGCCGAAGGCCGCCCACCTCGGCTCGGCCGTGCTGCACTGGCAGGCCGCGTACGCCTCCTCGTACAAGATCCAGACCTCGGCGGACGGCATCGCCTGGACGACGGTGGCGACCGTGGACGACGGCAAGGGCGGCAACGAGACGGTGCGGTTCGACGCGCCGGGCGCGAAGTTCCTGCGGGTCCAGGGCGTCGCCCGGGCCACCAAGTACGGCTACTCGCTCTGGGGCGTGGAGCTGTACGCCGTCGCCGACCCGTCGGCCCCGGTGACCGAGCAACCGGTCACGACACCGGGCACGACGGTGGTACCGCCCACCACCACGACGCCGCCGCCGGGCACCACACCGGCCACCACCCCGCCGGGGACACCCTCGGGAGCACCGTCGCAGAAGCCCTAGCGACCCGGAGGACCCACGAAAGACGGGCGGGGGGACACACCCCCGCCCCGAGCCACCGTGACCGGGCACCCCGGCGTCCGAACCCCGACCCGGAGGTCTGAAGCCCCGACCATCGAGGTCCGAACCCCGGCCCCGGCCGAACGCGCCCCGAGCCGAAGGGCCGCGCCGGTGCCGAAAGGAAGAAGCGAGGACGACGCGAGGAACGAGCGGCGCCCGGAGCGCCGACCGTCGGCACCGGACCGAAGCGGCCCGGAGGCGAGCGGGCGAAGATACAGCGGCGAGCGGGCGACGATACAGCGGCGGGCCGCCGTGCGCCCCGATGCGGGGTGCGCGGCGGCCCATGAGGCGTACCGAAGATATGACGGGCAAGCCCTTGTGGAGCGGGGTCAGGCGGAGAGCGGTTCGGGCTGCTCACCGCGGCGGGCGGGGGCGGAGTGGGCGGAGTGCGCCCGGCCGAGCGGCAGCGGATGCGCGCCCTCGGTATGGTCGTGGTGTTCGTACTCGGCCCACTGCGGGGCGTGCAGCTGGTCACCACCTCCGTAGGGCTCCAGGTAGGGCCGCCAGCGCGGGTCCTTGATCCCGGTGCCGATGATGCGCCAGGCCAGGCCGCTGGGCGGGGCCGGTGGCCGCTTCATCCGCCAGCCGAGTTCGGTGAGGTGACGGTCGGCCTTGGTGTGGTTGCAGCGGCGGCAGGCTGCCACCACGTTGTCCCACCGGTGCTGGCCGCCCCGGCTGCGCGGGATGACGTGGTCGACGCTGGTGGCGGCGGCCCCGCAGTAGACGCAGCGGCCGTGGTCGCGGGCGAACAGCGCCCGGCGGGTGAGCGGGACGGGCCCGCAGAACGGGACCCGGACGAAGCGGGTCAGTCGGACGACGGACGGCGCCGGAAGGGCGCTGGTGGCGCTGTGCAGAGTGACTCCCGAATCCTCCAGGCTGACCGCCTTGTGGTTGAGGACCAGGATGAGTGCGCGGCGCATCGATACGACGCCGAGCGGCTCGTAGGACGCGTTGAGGACCAGGACATGCGGCACGGATGCCTCCTTGGACGCCTGCGGCGCGTGGCTCGCGCCGGGACGAGCGGTTCGACCACGCAACGGGTGCGTGATCTCCCCCAGTGTCGCCTTACGCCTTTGTACGGCGCCACCACTCCTGTGTAACGGAGCTGATGTGAACTCCGGGTGTGGGTTCTGTCATACCCGATATGCCCGGGCGAAGGACGGGTTGCACCCGGGTGCCCTCCCGGGGGACGGCTCGTCCGGTCGGAGCAGCGCGGTGGCGGGCACCGCCCGGTGCCGTCGGAGGCCCGATCAGAGGCCGGTCGGGGGCGGATCGGCGGGCCGATCGGGGGCGTGCCGGGGCGTTGACGGGGCGTCCGGGCGGCGGCCACACGCCCCGGGGCGGCTGCTCCGGGGCCGCCCGGCGGCCGCCCGGCGTGTCCGGGGCGCGGTCCGGCGGCGGATAGGCTAAGACGGACGGTCCGCAGGCCCAGGGTGTGCCTCCGCGGTGTGCCTCCGCGTCGGCGGGCTGTGCCACGACCCCTGCAGGAAGGTCCCCGCACGTGTTCAGGTCCGGTGCCGCCGGTTTCCTCGCCGACGCGTCCACGACGCTCTCGTCCACGCCGCCGAGCCCGTCCCCGAGCCCCACGGCCCCGCAGCTGCCGCAGTTCGACCTCAGAATCCCGACCAGCGCGCAGGAGGTCAGCGACACCACCAAGCAGGCGGCCGGCTGGTTCGACTCGCACTGGCAGGACTGGCTGGCGAGCGGAGTGCGGATCGTCTTCATCATCGTGCTGGCGCTGGTGCTGCGGGCCGTGGTGCGCAAGCTGATCACCCAGCTGATAGCGCGGATGATCAAGTCGAACGAGACCGACGACGAGCCCGGCCGGCTCGGCGGGCTGCTGGCCAACACCGGGGTGGTCAACCCCGAGCGCCGGCAGCAGCGGTCCGAGGCGATCGGCTCGGTGCTGCGCAGCGTCGCCTCGTTCAGCATCCTGGGGACGGCCGCGCTGATGGTCCTCTCGGCGCTCGGGGTGAACCTGGCGCCGCTGCTGGCGAGCGCCGGTGTGGCCGGTGTGGCGATCGGTTTCGGTGCCCGCAACCTGGTCACGGACTTCCTCTCCGGGGTCTTCATGATCATGGAGGACCAGTACGGCGTCGGCGACGAGATCGACACCGGGGTGGCGACCGGCACGGTGCTGGAGGTCGGCCTGCGGGTCACCAAGCTGCGTGGCGCGGGCGGCGAGATCTGGTACATCCGCAACGGCGAGGTGAAGCGGATCGCCAATATGAGCCAGGGCTGGTCGACCGCCTCGGTGGACGTCCAGGTCGGCTACAAGGAGGACCTGGCCCGGGTCGAGGCGCTGATCCAGGAGACCGCCGAGGCGATGGCCAAGGAGGCGCCGTTCGACGAGCTGGTCTGGGCGCCGGTCTCGATCCTGGGCGTGGAGTCGGTCGCGGTGGACTCGGTGGTGCTGCGGGTCGAGGCCCGCACGGCCCCGGGGAAGGCGCTGTCGGTCGCCCGGGCGTTGCGGCACCGGCTGAAGACCGCCTTCGACCAGGCCGGGATCAAGGTCAAGGAGGAGGCCCCGCTCGCCGCCGGAGCCGCCGGAGCCGCCGCCGCGGCCCCCATCGGGGTGGTGCTGACCACCGGCCCGACGACGGCGCCCACCGACGCCGCCCCGCCGTCCGCGCTGGCCGACCCCACCTCGCCGCGCTACCTCGCGACGGCGCCGATACCGGCTCCGGTGAAGCCGGCCGACGACATCTCCAAGGCGCCCTGACCGGCCCGCCGGCCGCCGCCGAGCGCCCACCCGCCGCGCACCGGACACGCGAACCGGACGAAAGCCCCGTCTCCCGGACATCGGGAGGCGGGGCTTCGCGCTGGCCGGTAACGCTTCGGCATCCACCGTCGGAAGGACCATTGACACCCTCCTGACGTGGACCGTACGGTCCTGTCCAAGCGACTGGAAAGTTTCCTAACAGTTCGCCCGGAGCCCACCCCACGTCCGTCGTGACGTGCCGGGAAGAGGAGGATCGACGCCGTGACCAGAACGCCCGCCAAGGCCCCCCTCGCCGGCACTCCCAGCCTGCTGCGCGCCATCAACGACCGCGCGGCCCTCGAACTGCTGCTGGAGAACGGCCCGCTCTCCCGCACCCAGATCGGCACCCTGACCGGCCTGTCCAAGCCCACCGCCTCCCAGCTGCTGGCCCGCCTGGAGGCCGCCGGGCTCGTCCTCCCGGTCGGTACCACCGCCGGCGGGCCGGGCCCCAACGCCCAGCTGTACCAAGTGAATCCGGCCGCCGGCTACGTGGCCGGCCTGGACGTCACCACCAGCCACGCCCGGATCGCGATCGCCGACATCACCGGCGTCAAGCTGGCCGAGCACGTGGTGCCCACCAAGGGCTGGACCGCCGCCGAGACCGTCACCCGGGTCGCCGCCGCCGTCGCCGAGGCGGTCCGGGCCGCCGGGCTCCCCGAGAACGGCCTGCACACGGTGGCGATCGGCGTCGGCGGCGCGCCCGACCCCGTCACCGGCAAGCTCCGCTACGCCTCCCACCTGCCCGGCTGGCACTCCCCGCGGCTGACGCGGGAGCTCTCCGAGGCGATCGGCGCGCCGGTGTCGATCGAGAACGACGTGAACCTGGCCGCCGTCGCCGAACAGGCCTCCGGCGCGGCCCGCGGGTTCGAGGACTTCGTCCTGCTCTGGGCCGGGGAGGGCACCGGCGCGGCGATCGTGATCGCCGGCCGGCTGCACCGCGGCTTCACCGGTGGCGCCGGGGAGGTCGGCTACATGCCCGTCCCCGGTTCACCGGTCGTGCGGGACGTGCGCCGCCGCAACTCCGGCGGGTTCCAGGAGCTGGTCGGCGCACCCGCCGTCCGGGTGCTGGCCAAGGAGTACGGGCTCGGCGCGCCCACCGCGGAGGAGTCGCTCGCCAAGGCCCTGGAGACCCCGGGTGCCGGTGACGAGTTCCTCACCGCCCTGGCCGGCCGGCTCGCCGTCGGACTGGCCGTGATCGTCGCCGTCGTGGACCCCCAGCTCGTGGTGGTCTCCGGCGGCGTGCCGAGCGCGGGCGGCGAACGGCTGCGCGCACTCGTCGAAGAGGAACTGGCCCGGATCTCGATCGCCCGGCCCGAGGTGCGCAGCAGCGCCCTGCCAGGCTCACCCGTCCTGCTCGGCGCACTGCAACGCGCCCTGGCAGCCGCTCGCGAGGCGGTCTTCTCCACGCACTGAAGCCCGCCCGCCGCGACCGCACCACCCCACGGACAGCTCCCACCCGCACCAACGCCCGCCCCTGCACACCTCTCCCCCAACCCCCCAACGCGGGACCCGAGGCAATGACGCCTGCCCGCGCACCCCCAGGAGGATCTCGAAGTGCACTCCACCACCTCCCGCAGAAGCCGCCGGACAGTCGCCGCCGTGACCGGCGGCGCCGTGCTGGCCCTGCTCGCCACCGCCTGCACCGGCACCAACGACGCCGGCGGCAAGGACGACTCGGCCACCGGCGGCGACGTCACCATCACCTTCTGGCACGGTTGGAGCCAGGACTCCGAGGTGAAGGCGATCGACGCCAACATCGCCGCCTTCGAGAAGGCCCACCCGAACATCCACGTCAAGGCCGTCGGCAACATCGCCGACGACAAGGTCAACCAGGCCCTGCGGGCCGGCGGCGACTCCGCCCCGGACGTGGTCTCCTCCTTCACCACCAACAACGTCGGCATGTTCTGCTCGACCAAGGCCTTCGCCGACCTCAAGCCCTTCCTGGAGAAGGACAAGATCGACGCCGCGAAGACCTTCCCGGCCGCGATGCTCAACTACACGCAGTACCAGGGCAACCAGTGTTCGCTGCCGCTGCTCGGTGACGCGTTCGGTCTGTACTACAACAAGAAGGCCTTCGCCGACGCCGGCATCACCAGCGCGCCGAAGACCTTCAGCGAGTTCGCCGAGGCGGCCACCAAGCTGACCGTCCCCGACGGCGACGGCTTCAAGCAGCTCGGCTTCATGCCGCTGTACCACGGCTACGAGTCGACCACCGAGCACTTCCTCGGCCAGTGGGGCCCGAGCTACTTCGACGGCTCCGGCAAGTCGAACCTCGCCACCGACCCCAAGGTCGCCTCGATGCTGACCTGGCAGAAGGGCCTGGTCGACAAGCTCGGCGGCTACGACAAGCTCGACAAGTTCCGCTCCACCTTCGGCGAGGAGTTCAGCGCCAAGAACCCGTTCCACACCGGCCAGGTCGCGATGGCCATAGACGGTGAGTGGCGCACCGCCGCGCTCGCCGAGAACAAGCCCGACTTCGAGTGGGCCACCGCGCCGTTCCCGGTGCCGGACGACCAGGTCGCCACCTACGGCCGCGGCTACCAGACCGGCACCATCGTCGGCATCGCCAGCAGCAGCAAGAAGCAGGCCGCCGCCTGGGAGCTGGTCAAGTACCTGACCACCGACACCGACGCCGTGGTCAGCTTCGCCAACGCGATCCACAACGTGCCGAGCACCTTCGACGCGCTCAACTCGCCGAAGCTGATCAGCGACGAGAACTTCAAGACCTTCCTGGACATCGCCAAGAACCAGTACTCCGGCACCACCCCGCCGACCGTCAACGGCGGCGCCTACATCGTCTCGCTGCAGAACCTCGGCTACGCCTACGAGTCCGGCCAGCAGAAGGACCTCCCGGCGGGCCTCACGGCCACCGCCAAGGAGATCGACGCCGCCATCGCCCAGGCCAAGTAGCCCGGCGCCACCTCGGAGCTCCCATGTCACTCGCGTTCGGCACCCGCAAGGGCACCGGATCGACCGACCCGGCGGCGCCCTCCACGCAGCACCTGCTGCGCCGGAAGCGCCGCCGGGAGGCGGCCCGCACCCTCGCCTTCCTCTCCCCCTGGCTGATCGGGTTCAGCGTCTTCTTCCTGTACCCGCTGATCTCCACCGTCTACTTCAGCTTCATGAAGTACAACGGCTTCAGCGCCCCCACCTTCAGCGGCCTGAAGAACTGGGACTACGTCTTCAACGACTACCCGTCCTTCTGGAAGGGCCTGCGCAACACCCTCTGGCTCGTCGTCGTCATGGTGTCGTTGCGGGTGACCTTCGGCCTCGGCATCGGGCTGCTCATCACCAAGGTCAAGACCGGCGTCGGCTTCTTCCGCACCGTGTTCTACCTGCCGTACCTGGCACCGCCGGTGGCCGCCACCGTCTCGTTCGCCTTCCTGCTCAACCCCGGCACCGGACCGGTGAACCACTTCCTCGGCGAGATCGGCCTGCCCCAGCCCGGCTGGTTCGCCGACCCGGCCTGGTCGAAGCCCGCGCTCACCATGCTCGCCATGTGGGGCATCGGCGACCTGATGGTCATCTTCATGGCGTCCCTGCTGGACGTCCCGAAGGAGCAGTACGAGGCCGCCGAGCTCGACGGCGCCGGCCCGCTCCAGCGGTTCCGGTACGTGACCCTGCCGAACATCTCGCCGATCATCATGTTCTCGGTGGTCACCGGGGTCATCCAGACCATGCAGTACTACACCCAGGCGATCGTCGCCGGGAAGGTCGCCGGCGGCATCGCCGGCAACTCCGGGCAGCAGTTCGAGCCCGGCTACCCGCAGGGCTCCACCTGGACCCTGCCGCAGATGGTCTACAACCTCGGCTTCCAGCGCTTCAACTACGGCGCGGCGTGCGTCGTCGCCCTGGTGCTGTTCGCCATCTCGATGGCCGTCACCTCGCTCCTGCTGCGCCGCAAGTCCGGCTTCATGGCGAACGACGACTAGCGGACCAGTGAGGACACGATCATGACTCTCAGCACCACGCTCTCCAAGGCCCCCGCGGGCACGTCCGGCGTCACCGGGTCCGGGCGGCCCGGCTCCGCCGCCGCGCGGGCCGCCCGCCGCCGCGCCGTGCTCAACTGGGTGGCCGTCCACTCGCTGGCCATCGCCGCCACGCTGTTCTTCCTGCTGCCGTTCGTCTTCGCCTTCCTCACCTCGGTGATGACGGACAACCAGGCGCTCACCACCGACTACTGGCCCACCTCCTGGGAGTGGGGCAACTACGCCAAGGTCTGGGACACCCCCGGGTTCCTCACCTGGTGGCGCAACACCCTGCTGTACGCCGGCCTCGGCACCGTGCTGACCATCGTGTCCAGCCTCCCGGTGGCCTACGCGCTCGCCAAGTTCCGCTTCCGGGGCCGCAACCTGGCCCTGATGGCCGTCATCGCGATGATGATGCTGCCGCCGCAGGTCACCGTCATCCCGATGTACCTGTTCTGGTCGAAGCAGATGGGCCTCTCCGGCTCGCTCTGGCCGCTGATCATCCCGATGGCCTTCGGTGACGCGTTCTCGATCTTCCTGCTGCGCCAGTTCCTGATGACCATCCCCAAGGAGTACATCGAGGCGGCCCGGATCGACGGCTGCGGCGACCTGCGCACCCTGCTGAAGGTCGTGCTGCCGATGGCCAAGCCGGCCATCGCCGCCGTCGCGCTGTTCCAGTTCTTCTACGCCTGGAACGACTACTTCGGCCCGCAGATCTACGCCAGCGAGAACCCGGGCGCCTGGACCCTCTCCTACGGTCTGGAGTCCTTCAAGGGCGCCCACCACACCAACTGGAACCTCACCATGGCCGCCACCCTGCTGGTGATGGCGCCGGTGATCATCCTCTTCTTCTTCGCACAGAAGGCCTTCATCGAAGGCGTGACACTGACAGGGGTCAAGGGCTGATGTCCGCACTGAAGTTGGCCATCGTGGGTGGCGGTTCGACGTACACCCCCGAGCTCATCGACGGGTTCGCCCGGCTGCGCGACAGCCTGCCGATCGCCGAACTCGTCCTGATCGACCCGGCCGCCGACCGGTTGGAGCTGATCGGCGGGCTGGCCCGGCGGATCTTCGCCAAGCAGGGGCACGGCGCCGTCGTCACCACCACGACCGACGTCGAGGCGGGCGTCGCCGACGCCGACGCGGTGCTGCTGCAGCTGCGGGTCGGCGGGCAGGCGGCCCGCAACCAGGACGAGACCTGGCCGCTGGAGTGCGGCTGCGTCGGCCAGGAGACCACCGGGGCGGGCGGCCTGGCCAAGGCCCTGCGCACCGTGCCGGTGGTGCTGGACATCGCCGAGAAGGTCCGCCGCACCAACCCGGACGCGTGGATCGTCGACTTCACCAACCCGGTCGGCATCGTGACCCGGGCGCTGCAGAACGCCGGCCACAAGGCCGTCGGCCTGTGCAACGTCGCGATCGGCTTCCAGCGGCGCTTCGCCGGACACCTCGGCGTCGACCCGGAGCTGATCCGCCTCGACCACGTCGGTCTGAACCACCTCACCTGGGAGCGCGGCGTCACCCTGCTCGACGCCCCGGGCGCGGCCACCGGGCGCGAGGTGCTGCCGGAGCTGCTCACCGGCTTCGGCAAGGAGATCTCCGAGGACCTCCGGCTGCCGCGACGCGTCGTCGAGCGCCTCGGCGTGGTGCCCTCCTACTACCTGCGCTACTTCTACCAGCACGACCTGGTCGTGGAGGAGCTCAAGGTCAAGGGCTCCCGGGCGGCCGAGGTCACCGAGATCGAGCGGCAACTGCTGGAGATGTACGCCGACCCGACCCTGGACACCAAGCCGGAGCTGCTCGGCCAACGCGGCGGCGCGTTCTACTCCGAAGCCGCCGTCCAGCTGATCGCCGCCCTGCTGGGCACCGGCGGCGGGACGTCGGTGCAGGTGGTGAACGCCCGCAACAACGGCGTCCTGCCCTTCCTGCCCGACGACGCCGTGATCGAGGTGCCGGCCGAGGTGGACGCCGCCGGCGTGCGCCCGCTGCCGCAGCGCCCCGTCGAGCCGCTGTACGCCGGGCTGATCGCCTCGGTGACCTCGTACGAGCAGCTCGCCCTCGACGCCGCCCTGCGCGGCGGCCGCGACCGGGTCTTCGACGCCCTGCTCGCCCACCCGCTGGTCGGCCAGATCGAACTCGCCGACCAGCTGACGGACCGGCTGCTCGCGCACAACCGCGAGCACCTCGCCTGGGCCTGACGTGCCCCTTCCGTCCGGCCCGCGCCGCCGGCCGTCGGCCCTGCCGACCGTGCCGACGGCGGGCCGGGCCGCGAGGAGACCGACCACCCCCGGCCGGGGACAACGGCCGGGCCACGCACGAGCCGCGGGGACCTCATGACCCACCAGCCCGAACCACTCCTGCCCGGCGTTCTCGCCATCGACGCGGGCAACTCCAAGACCGACGTCGCCCTGATCGGCGTCGACGGCACCGTGCACGGCTCCGCCCGGGGCGGCGGCTTCGCACCGCAGAAGATCGGCGGCGCGGCGGCCGTCGCCGGCCTCGCGCCGCTGGTCGAGGAGGCGGCCGCCGCTGCCGGGCTGTCGTTCCGCAGCGGCGTCCTGACCACCCACGTCAGCGCCTGTCTCGCCAACGCCGACCTCCCGGTGGAGGAGGCCGCGCTGCGCACCGCGCTGGAGACCCACCCCTGGGGCGTCACCAGCTCCGTCGTCAACGACACCTTCGGCCTGCTGCGGGCCGGCACCGACGGCCCGCGCGGCATCGCCGTCGTCTGCGGCGCCGGCATCAACTGCGTGGGGCTGCTGCCCGACGGCCGCACCGCCCGGTTCCCCGCCCTCGGCGAGCTGACCGGCGACTGGGGCGGCGGCAGCGGCCTCGCCACCAGCAGCATGTGGCACGCCGTCCGCGCCGAGGACGGCCGCGGCGGCCCGACCGCGCTCGCCCGCGCCATCGCCGAGCACTTCGGCCTGCCGAGCACCATCGCCGTCGCCGAGGCCATCCACCTCGGGCAGCTGCCCCACGCGCGGCTGCACGAGATCGTCCGGGTGCTGTTCGCGGTGGCGGACACCGGCGACCGGGTCGCCCTGGAGCTGATAGACCGGCAGGCCGACGAGATCACCCGGCTCGCCGTCGTCGCGCTGCGCCGGCTGGACCTGCTGGACGAGCCCACCCCGCTGGTGCTGGGCGGCGGTGTGCTCGCCTCCCGGCAGCCGCTGCTGCTCGACAACCTGACGGCACGCCTGGCCGCGGCGGCGCCGCTGGCCGAGCCGCGGATCGTGGTGGCACCGCCGGTGCTGGGCGCCGCGCTGCTGGGCCTCGACCACCTCGACGCCGGGCCGGCCGCCCAGGCGCGGGTGCGCGAGGCGTACGGCGACCCGGCCCGGCCGGTGGCGGCGTAACGCCCGACTGCCCGGCCGCTCCCCCGAGTTCCGCCCCCGACAGGTCCGCACACCCGTCGGGGGCGGTCACGTCCGGGGCAGGCGCGGCGAAGGCCCCGGGGCGGCCGCGGCCCGCTCCGGTCAAGCCCCGAAGGGCGGTGCGCCACCGCCGCCGTCCCACACCGCCGCCGCACCACCGCGCCGGTCCGCCGCGCCGCCCGGGGCACCGGGATCGGCGGGGCGGGGAGATCCGGGGTCACCGGCGGCACCCGGTCCCGGGTCGCCCGGTCCGGGCCGGGCCGGTGCCCCTCCCGGTCCGCCGAGCCACCGGTCGACGCTCTCGTGGATCAGCGCGAGGTACTCGTGCTCCGGATCGAGCGCGCCGAGCGCGTCGTCGAGCAGCCCCCGGCAGACCTCGGCCGCGCCGGTGCGGTCGCCGGCCGCGCCCAGCCAGTCCGCCAGGCTCGCCCGGGCGACCAGGGTGTGCGGGTGGTCGTGGTCGTAGTCGGCCGCGCGGTCCGCCAGCAGCGCCCGCAGCTCCGCCACCGCCCGCACCGGATCGCCCGCCCGGCCGCGCAGGTTGGCGAGGTTGGCGCGGGCCAGCAGCACCGTGGGGTGGTCCGGGCCGAAGCCGGCGGGCAGCCCGCCGAGCAGCTCCTCCAGGGCTTCCGCCCCGCCCGCCGGATCGCCGGCCGCGCTGCGCCAGACGGCGAGGTTGTTGCGGGCGGTGAGGAGGAAGAGGTCGCCGGGGTCGAGCGCGCGCCGCGCGTCCGCCAGGATCGCGGCGAACTCCTCGGCGGCCGCCGCCGGATCGCCGTCCCGGCCCCGCCAGGCGGCGAGGTCGCCGCGACAGGCCAGGGTCTCCGCCGCGTCCGGCCCCTGCACCCGGACCAGGACCGGCAGCAGGGCGCCGAGCAGCTCGACCGCGGCCGCGCGGTCGCCCGCCCGGCCGCGCGCGTTGGCGGCCTCGCCGGCCAGGATCAGGGTCGCGCGGTGCTCGGGCCCGACCCGCTCCTCGGCCTCCCGCCGCACGTCCTCGAAGTACCCGGCGGCCGCGATCACCCGGCCGCTCTGGGTGAGGCTCGTCCCGGCGCGCTGCAGCACGGAGGCCGACGCCGCCTGGGGATCGGCCCAGAGCGCCCCGCCGGCGTTGGCCCGCAGCACGGCGGTGTTGGCCCGCAGGGCATGGGCCAGCGCCTGGTCGTGGTCGGTCACCGGCCAGGCCGCCTGCAGTGCCCCGGCCACCAGCCGGGCGAACGCCGCGCGGCTCTTCGCGGCCGCCGGCAGGGTGTCATGGGCCAGGTGCTGGGTGAGCGCGTGCACCCTCAGCACGGCGAACTCCCGGCCGTCGGCGGGCGGGAGGAACTCGGCGAGGCCGAACCGGTGCAGCACCTCCAGGACGGCGAGGGCGGCGTCCGCGTCGGGCAGGGCGACCCCGTGCGCCGGCAGCGTCCGCACCAGCCCGTCGTACTCCGCCGTGTCGAACAGCCGGCCGTACCAGCCGAACAGGGCCTTCGGTCCGGGGAGCTTCGACACCAGGACCCGGCGCCCCAGGTGGGCCCGCGCGGGCTCGCCGGTGAGCACCCCCACCGGGATGCCGCCGGGGTCGAGCAGCGCCGCGAGCTGGAGCATCGGGGTGGCCAGACCGCCGGTGTGCCGGTCCGCCCGGGCCAGCGAGACGCCGAGGACGGCCGGGAGCGGGGCCCGCTGGTCGTCGGGCAGCGCGCCGTCGGACGGGGTGAGGCCGGTGAGCGGGTGCCGGCCGCTCAGCATGGACCGGTAGGTGGCCGGGAGCATCCGCGTCTCGTCGAGGTAGGCGGCGGCCTGGGCGAGCGCGAGCGGGAGGTGGCCGAGTTCGGCGGCGAGCCCGGCCGCCTCCTCCGGGGCGACGGCGGGCAGGCGCTCCGCGAGGTAGGCGACGGACTGCGCCTCGGTGAAGAGGCCGACGTCGACCAGGCGTCGGCCGCGGGCCGCCAGCGGCCGGTCGCGGCGACGGGTGGTGGCCACGGTGCGGCCGTACGCGGTGTCCGGCGGCCACAGCTCGCGCAGGTCGGCCGGGTCGGTCAGGTCGTCGAGGACGACGAGCCAGCGCCGGTCGGTGGAGTCGAGCCAGGCCAGCAGGCGTTCGGGGGCCGGTTCGAGGTCCTGCCGGTCCGCCAGGCCGATCTCCAGCGCGGCCCGGGTGTAGGACTGCCGCACCGCCTCCCGGTCGGTGGCGGCCGTCCAGACGACGAGGTCGAGCCCGCCGGAGCGCAGCAGGCTCCGGGCGTGCCGGGCGGCGATCTGGGTCTTGCCGACGCCGCCCATCCCGGACAGCACGGTCGTCCCGGCCGGGGTGTCGGCCAGCTCCCGGACGAGCCCGCGGGACTGGAAGGCGTCCGCGACGTTCGGGATCATGCCGACCCGGCACGGCCAGCGCGGTTCGGTGATCCGCAGCCGCACCTGCTCGGCCTGGACCAGCAGGCCGTTGACGGTCCCCCCGGTCATCGCGTTGCGCACCCGCGCGGACGGAGCCGCCGACGGCTCGGGGGCCACCGACGGCTGGGAGGCCACCGCCTGCTGGGAGGCCAGCGACGGCTCGGGGGCCATGGGCGGCTCGGGGGCGCCCGCCGACGACCGGGCGGGCTGGGAGGAAGGCGCCATGGCAGCCAGTGTCACAGCCGACGGTCCACCCCGTAGACACCTCTGCCGGATTCATCTCCGGTCTGATGAGCTGCTCGGCATGGAACACGAACAGAACGGCCCCCGGCGGTGGTGGGTACTCGCCGTCGGCATGTTCGCGATGACGTCCGGGTGCGCGTTCCAGTTCGGGCTCCCGTACCTGATCCCGGCGCTGCGCGACGAGGGCCTCTCGCTCAGCCGGGCCGGGCTGCTCGCCGCCTGCCCGACCATCGGGCTGGTGCTGACGCTCGCGGCGTGGGGCGCGGCGGCCGACCGGTGGGGCGAGCGGTGGGTGCTGGCCTCCGGACTGGGACTGGGCGGACTGGTGCTGCTGGCGGCGACGGCGGTGCGCGGGCCGCTCCCGCTCGGCCTCTGCTTCCTGCTGGCGGGCGCGGCCGGGGCGTCGGCGCACGCGTCGAGCGGACGGCTGATCCTGGGGTGGTTCCCGGCCCGGGAGCGCGGACTGGCGATGGGGCTGCGGCAGACCTCGCTGCCGCTGGGGGTCGCGCTGGCGGCGCTGCTGCTCCCGCCGCTGGCCGCGCACGGGCGGGCCCGCGCGCTGGCGGTGCTGGGCGCGCTGAGCGTGGCGGCGGCGCTGCTGGTGGCGGTCGCGGTCCGCGACCCGGCCCGCACCGACGGCGGCGCCGGCGCGCGGGCCGCCAACCCGTACCGGACGGCGGTGTTGTGGCGGCTGCACGGCGCGGCGACCCTGCTGGTGGTGCCGCAGTTCACGGTGTCGGTGTTCGCGCTGGTCTTCCTGGTGGACGAGCGCGGCTGGCCGCCCTCGACGGCCGGTCCGCTGCTGGCCTGCGTCCAGGTGGCCGGCGCCGGCGCCCGGCTGGCGGCCGGGCGCTGGTCGGACCTGGTCGGCAGCCGGGTGCGTCCGATCCGGCAGCTCGCGGTGACGGCCTCGGGCGTGCTGGCCCTGCTCGCGGTGGGCGCCTTCACCGGATCGGCGCCCGCCGTGGCGGCGTTGATGGCGGCGGGCGTGCTGACGGTCTCGACCAACGGGCTGTCGTTCACGGCCGTCGCCGAGTACGCGGGCAGCGCGTGGGCGGGCCGGGCACTGGGCGTGCACACCACCGTTCAGAACGCGGTCGCGGCCTGCGTGGGCCCGACGGTGGGCGCGCTGATCGGCGCGACGGGGTACGGGTGGGCGTACGCGCTGGTGGTGGGCTTTCCGCTGGCGGCGGCGGCGCTGCTGCCGGGGCTGGACGAGAAGTCGGCCGGTCCGACGTCCCGTGCGCGGCCCGAGCGGGCCGGGGTTGACCTCAACCGAGGTTGAGGTTGTCGAATGGGGGTCGGTGGCGAACACCCGCGCCACCGGGGCGGAATCCGGCAGGGGGAGGCACGGCCGCAGGGGGCGAGGGACGCCCCGGCTCGAACGGGTGGAAGAGCGTGGCCGGTCAGGACAGCGCGGTCGATGCCCCGTCCGCAGGGTGACGACCGGCCCCGGGGCCGTGGGCCGCCTCCCGTCATCGATCGTGCCGGAGGCGGCCCCGGTGCTCCCCCGCGATGACGCGGCTTCCCCCGGACCGGGCGGCTTCCCCCGGACCGGTCGACAGACCGCCCGCCGATGGCGCAGAGTCGCGCCATGCCTCACCTTCCACCGCCGCCCCTCCCGGCCCGCTACCGGAGCCGGGCCGCCACCCCGGCCGACGCGCCGGCCGTCCACCGGCTGATCGCCGCCTGCGAACGCGAGGTGCTCGGCGACGCCGCGCACCGGGCCGAGAACGCGGTCGACGGCGTGGCCGCCGACCTCGCGCTGCCCGACCTGGACCCGGCGCGTGACACGCTGCTGGTGCTGGACGCGGCGGGGGCGGTGGTCGGCCGGGCCTGGGTGCACGGCGGGCGGCGGAGCAAGGTCGACGTCCACCCGGCCCACCGGGGCGAGGGGTTGGGCGGCGCGCTGCTCGACTGGGCCGAGGCGCGGGCGCGGCAGCTGGGCAGCGAGCGGATCTCCCAGACCCTCCTGGACGGTGACCGGGCGGCCGTCGAGCTGCTGCGGGCCCGCGGCTACGGGGCGTTCGTCACCCAGTGGCTGCTGGAGATCGAGCTGCCCGCCGAACCGGTGGTGTCCGCACCGCCGGCGGGGGTCACCGTCCGGCCGTTCCGCCGCGGTGACGAGCACGCGGCCTACCGGCTCACCGAGGACGCGTTCGACGAGTGGCAGGTGCGGCGCAAGCCCTACGAGGAGTGGGCGCGGCACACCGTCGAGCGGGCCGCCTTCGCCCCGGCGCTCTCCCCGCTGGCCTTCGCCGACGGGCAGTTGGTCGGCGCGGTGCTGTCCCTGGATGTCCCGGAGAGCGGCGAGGGCTATGTCGAGCGGGTCGCCGTCCGGCGGGACCACCGTGACCGGGGGATCGCCCGCACGCTGCTCCAGGAGGCGTTCCGCTCCTTCCACCGGCACGGACGGCGGTCGTGCACGCTGTGGACGCATTCGGAGACCGGCGCGCTCTCACTGTACGAGCGGGTGGGGATGACGGTCCGGCTCAGCTCGACGGTCTACGGCAAGCCGCTCCACCCCGGGGACGGCGGGACATCGGCCTGAGCCGTAGTCAGCTGTGCGGCCGTGCGGCGGTGTCCACCTGCGGCGCCGATGGTTACCGCCGAGTAGGATCGGTCCGGAACGGTCGGGCCGGCAGGATCAGGGGGCGTGCACGATGGAGCAGCGACGGACCGCGGTGGTGTCGGGCGGCGGGACGGGGATCGGCCGGGCCGTCGCGGCCGAACTCGCCGGACACGGCTACCGGGTGGTGATCGTCGGTCGGCGGCCCGAGGTGTTGGCGAAGGCGGCGGCGGAGATCGGGGCCGACGTGATCCCGGTCGCGGCCGACCTCACGGTGGCCTCCGAGGTCACCGCCGCGGCCGCGGCGATCGCGGCGTTCGGCCCGGTGGACGTGCTCGTCAACAACGCCGGCGCGGTGATCACCCCACCGGCCGACGCCTCGCTGGAGGCACTGGCCGAGGCCTGGCGGCGCGACCTGGACACCAATCTGCTGACCGCCGTCCTGCTCACCACCGCCCTCGCCGACCAGCTGCGACGCCCCGGCGGGCGGCTGATCCTGATCAGCTCCGCCGCCGCCCAGCGCGGCGGCGCCGGCCCGCACTCGGCCGGCTCCTACGCGGCCGCCAAGGCCGCCCTGCACGGCTGGGGCTTCGGCCTGGCCCGCCGGTTCGGGCCGGAGGGCATCACCGTCAACATCCTCGCCCCCGGCTACGTCGAGGACACCGAGATCTTCGGCAGCGACTGGACTCCGGAGTTCCACGCCGACAAGGTGGCCGCCACCCTGGTCGGCCGGGCCGGCACCCCGCGGGACGTGGCGGCCGCCGTCGCCTATCTGGCGTCCCCGGCGGCCGGCTACGTCACCGGTCAGGTCATCGGCGTCAACGGGGGCGCCGTCCTCGGACGCTGAGGCACGGCCGCACCACCGGCCCCACCCAGATGTTCTGACTGTTCGTCACCCAATGGACCCACCAGCGCAGTTGGCCACCCGGGCCGCGACGGTTCGGGCCGGATCGACCCCCAGAAGGCTGGGATACCGAGCGCCCCGCCCCGACGGCGAGGATGCCCGTACGGGAGCTGTGGCATGAACGGGACACGGCTCCCTCCGCATCCCGTCCCACCGGAGGAGCACCCTCATGGCTTCGCGCAACCGACGCGCCGCCCTCACCTCAGGCCTCGCCGCACTCATCGCGGTGACCGGCCTCGGACTCGGCGCCGCACCCGCCCATGCCGACCCCGCGAACCCCGCCTGCAACCCGAACCAGGACTACCTCTGGCAGGACATCGTCTCGGCCCGGGTCGAACCGACCGTCACCGACTTCCTCGCGGTCGCCATCGCCCCCGGGACCACCGGCCGGTACACCAAGACGCTGTCCGAGGTCGACTCCGTCAGCACCACGGTCAACAACAGCCTGGAGGTGACCGCCGACTTCAAGGCACTGTTCGTCAAGGTCAGCGCCAAGGTCGGCTTCTCGGTGTCCAGCACCAGGGCGAGCACCCGGACCACGACCGTCACCGACACGGTGAACTTCAACAGCCCCGGCTACTACGGCCTCTACCGCGGCACCCGCAAGGTGACCGGCGAGTGGATCCAGTTCGTCTGCGCCCGCTCCGGCCCGACCACCGGGTACTGGATCAGGACCGACCCCGGCGCCAACGGCACCTTCATCACCTTCGACGTTCCCGAGCAGGGCACCGTCTCCTGCGCCTGGCCCGAGCCGGCCGGCACCCTGCGCGCCGCCGCCCGGTCGCGACTGGTCTGCTGACCGCCCGCCACCGCCTCCCGACCCTTCCGCCGTGAAAGCGAGTTCATGATGCCCGTTCTGCACCGACTCCGGCGCGGGATGCGCCGCCGGGCGGCCGTGCTCGGCACCGCTGCCGCCGCCGTCGCCCTGGTGTTCACCGCCGTCCCGACCGCCGTGGCGGCTCCCGCCCCGGCCCCGGCCGCCCTCAACACCACCTGGGGCGACTTCACCTGCGACGGGGGCCTCTACCGGATCAACACCGGCACCGGCCGACCGCTGACCGTCGCCCTGTCCTCCGGGAACCACGGCTCGGTCATCCAGTACTTCTGGGGCAACGAGTCCAACCAGAAGTGGATCTACTGCCACCGGCCCGAGGCCAACGGCACCGAGACGGTGGTCTTCCAGGACAGCTGGCGGCACTGGTGCCTCGCGGTCGACCGCGACGCCACGTTCCCCGGGGCCTGGATCCTCACCACCGGCTGCTTCAGTGACCGCATCCCCGCCGAGCAGCAGTTCGTGAAGACGAAGGTGCCCGGCACCAACCTGTTCGCCCTCCAGGGGCAGCACTCCCGCCTGTGGGTCGCGGCCCAGGACCACTCCGACGGCCTCGGCTACCAGATCGTCCAGGACAGCCGGCCCGACCTGTACTCGCTCCAGGCCGTCTGACGGCGCGGCGCCGGCCGGCGTCCCGGCAGTCGCTCCACGCGACGACTGCCGTCCGACGCCCGGGCACCACCGCACACGGCCGGCCGGGTTCCGGTGGCCGGCCGGCCGCACACGGGGGCGGCCGGCGGTCAGCGGCGGCCGGCGGCGGCTCGCGGTCAGCGGCGGCCGGCGGCCAACAGCGCGGGGAGCGTGGCGAGTTTGACCCGGGGACGGCCGGCGGCCTCGCCGAGCGCGCGTTCGGCACGGTCGATGGCCCGCAGCTGCCGCAACCCGACGGCGTCCGGCCGCCGGCTGCGGACCAGCCGGGCCAACTCCCGCCGGCTGCGGGCCGACTCGGGCAGCACCCCGGCGGCGGCATCGTCCAGCAGGGCGTCCACGGTCTCCTGGGCGCAGGCCCGGTTGGCACCGATCCCGCCGGACGGGCCGCGCTTGGCCCAGCCCACCACGTACGTACCGGGCAGCGGCCGGCCCGACCCCGGGTCGATCACCCGGCCACCCCGGTGCGGAACGGCCGCGGCGGCGTCGTCGAACGGCAGGCCGGGCACCGGAACGCCCCGGTAGCCGATGGACCGCACCACCAGGCCCGCACGGATGGCACCCCGCTCACCGGTGGGCTCGACGCGCGGCCCCTCGGGCCCGTCCACGAGCGCCGTCCCGCCGAGCCGGACGCCCTCCACCCGGCTCGCGCCCAGCAGTTCGGTGGGCGCGGCGAAGAAGCGCAGCACGATCCGCCGGCCGGGGCGCGGCGGCCCGTCGCCGTCGACGCGCTCCAGCGGCAGCCCGGCGAGCAGCGCGGCCTTGGAGCCGGGCGGGGCGGCGGCGATCGCGGCACGCACCTCGGGGTGGTCCTCGACGACGAGGTCGACACCGGGCAGCTGCCGCAGGGCCAGGAACTCGGGCCGCGTCCAGGCCGCCTGTTCGGGCCCCCGGCGGGCGAGCAGCACCACTTCTCGCACCCGGCTGTCCCGCAGGGCCGCGAGGGCGTGGTCGGCGATGTCGGTCGCGGCGAGCCGGTCCGGGTCCAGCAGCAGGATCCGGGCGACGTCCACGGCGACGTTGCCGTTGCCGACGACGACGACCCGCTCGGCGGAGAGGTCGACGGCCTCGGCGGGGACCGTCGGGTCGGCGTTGTACCAGCCGACGAAGGTGGTGGCGGGCAGACTGCCGGGGAGGTCCTCACCGGGCAGGCCGAGCCGGCGGTCGGTGGCGGCGCCGACCGCGTAGACGACGGCGTGGTGGTGGGCGGCGAGTTCGGCGTGGGTGAGGTCCTTGCCGATCTCGACGTTGAGATGGACCCGCAGCCGGGGGTGGTGGAACACGCTCGCGAAGCTCTCGGCGATCCGCTTGGTGGACTGGTGGTCGGGGGCGACGCCGTGCCGCAGCAGCCCGCCGGCGACCGGCAGCCGGTCGATCATGGTGAGCTCCGCGCCGGTGGTGCGCAGCAGCGACTGGGCGGTGTAGCTCGCGGACGGGCCGGTGCCGACGATGGCGACGCGCAGCGGCCCGAGGCCGTTCGGCAGGCTGCGGGGGAAGCTCGGTGCTCCCCAGCTGTGGTCGGCGGGGTGCTCGCGGTAGTAGTCGCGGTTGAGCTCGCCGAAGACGGTGTCGGGGCCGGCGAGCCGGTCGACGGGGAAGACCGCGTCGACCGGGCAGGCGTCCGCGCAGGCGCCGCAGTCGATGCAGGCGACCGGGTCGACGAACAGCATGTCGGTCCGGCCGAACTCCGGCTCGTCCGGGGTGGGGTGGATGCAGTTGACCGGGCAGACGGACACGCACGAGGCGTCGTTGCAGCAGGTCTGGGTGATCGCGTAGGCCATGGCCGGGTGAGGTCCTCGCTGCGTGGGGGTCGGTCGGGTCGCACCGGGCCGGGGCGGGCCGGGCGGCCCGAGGCCGGTGCGCGTCGGACGGGCGGTGCGCGTCGGCCCGCGGTCCGGTGGACGTCGGACGGCCGGTGCGCGCCGGGCGCCGGCCGGGACCGGGAACGGGACCGGTCAGAGCATGTCGACGCGGCGGTAGACCGCCGCCGCCGAACGGTTGAGCAGGCCCGCCTCGCCGAGGAAGGCCATCAGGTGACCGGAGCTGGTGCGCATCATCGCCTTGCGGTGCTGGTTGTCGCGCACCTCGGCCAGCGCCCGCTCGGTGTCGAGGCCGGCCGCCCGGTACACCCCCCGATGGACCATGCTGCTGACGATGACGAAGGCGGCCACCGCGATGCCGGTCCCGGCGGCCCGCCGGCGCGCGCGGCCCGCGCCGCGCAGCCGCTCGCGGATCTCCTGGCGGGCGAACTTCATGTGCCGCGATTCCTCGACGACATGGATCCGGGACGTCCCCCGGACGATCTCCAGGACGTTCTCGCCGCGCATCCAGTCGCGCTGCATGACGTCGAGCACCTCCTCGGCCACCAGGATCCCGCCGTAGGCGAGTTCGCCCTTGGCGGTGGCCTTGAAGAGGCGGCCGGCCTGGGCGATCGCGGTGGCCGGCCGGTACCGCGGGACGCCCATCTTCTCGCAGGCGCGGGCGAACATGATCGAGTGCCGGCACTCGTCGGCGATCTCGGTGAGGGCGAAGCGGAACTCGGCACCGGCCGGGTCCTTTAGGTACTGGTCGCGCAGCACCATCTGCTGCAGGATCATCTCGAACCAGATGCCGGTCGTCATGATCGAGCAGACCTCGTGCCGGGTGAGGGTGACCCGCTGCTCCTCGGTCATCTCGTCCCACAGCCGGGTGCCGTAGAGGGTGCTCCACTCCGGGTTGAGCCCGTAGCCGTCCGCCGGGAGCGGCGCGTCCCAGTCGATCTCGGTCGCCGGGTCGTAGGAGAGGGTCGCGGCCGAGTCGAGCAGCCGCTTCGAGACGTCGTCGTCGGCCGAGGTGTGACGGTGGTCTCCCGCTGCCGTGCCGGGGTGAGCCATGGCTGCCTCCAGGTGCGTGCCCTGCGCGGGGTTACCGCCCGCCCCGCTTATTAGACGGAGAGTACAATAAGAGCCCGGGTGCGAGAAGCCCTCGCGCACCGACCGGGCCCCCGGGCATGACTGGCGGCCACGCCCTCCGGAGGGATGATGGAGAGGCCCCGGGCCGCGCAGCAGGGGGCACGGACCGGCGCGCTCTCGGCCGGCGGAACAGCCGGAGGAGAGGAGCGGACCGGATGAGCACGGCAGGCGCCCTCCCCCTCGGCCACCGCCCGACGGACGACCGGGGCGGGCCCACCCGGTACCGGATCTCCCCCGGCGCGCACCGGCGACTCCCCCGCCCCCGCTCCGTGCCGCTCCCCCCGCCGCACGGCCGCCCGAGGGGCGGCGACAGGCACGGGCGGGACCACCCGCCACCCGAGTGGCGGCACCCGACCGCCCCCGGCCGGAGCCCGGCCCGGCGGCATCCGGCCGGGCGGACCGAGGACCGGGCACGACGGACGACGGACGGACCGAAGACGGACGCGACGGCACGACACATCCGAGGTGCGCACCATGGACAGCCGACGACCCCCCTTCGTCGACAGCGCGGCCGGTGCCCTGCTGGACGCGGACGGCAGGATCGTCCGCTGGACCCGGGAGGCCGAACGGCTGCTGTCGCTGCCCGCCGACGAGGTCTGCGGCCGCCCGGTCCGTGAGCTGCTCGCGGACCCGGCCGGCTGGGACACCCTGCTGGCCGGGCACCGGACGGCGCGCGCGGCGGAACGGACCGCCGGGCCCCCGGCGGAGCGGGCCGCGGAACGCCCCGCGGACACCTGGTCCGGCACGGCGGTGTTGCGCTCCGGCCGGGGCGGCCACCTCGGGGTCGTCTTCCAGGTGCTCCCGCTGGCGGACACCACCGCCGGGGAACCGGCCGCGGCCCGGTACTTCGTACTGGCCGCCCCCGCCCGGCTGGTCACCCAGTGGCGGCAGGACCAGGCGTTCACCCGGGAGCTGTTCCTCCAGGACCGGGTGGGCCTCGCCGTCTTCGACGACCAACTGCGGCTGGTCAGGACCAACACCCACCTGCTCCCCTACACCGGCCTCCCGCCGGATCTGACCGGTCGGCGCCTCGGGGACTTCCTGCAGGCCGAGGACGCGGAGGCGGTCGAGCGGCAGCTGCGCGAGGTCCTGCGGACGGGCCGTCCGCTGGTGATCTCGGGGGAGCTGGTGCGGACGATCGAGGCTCCGCGCAGCGGCGCGGCCATGGCCATCTCGGCCTTCCGCCTCCAGACCGCCGACGGCCAGGTGATCGGTGTGACGGCACTGTTCACCGACGTCACCGCCCTGCACCGCTCCGGCGAACGGCTCGCCGTGCTCCACCGCGCCACCGCGGCGGTCGGCGGTTCGCTCTCCGTCACCGGCACCGCCGAGGACCTCGCCGCCGTCCTGGTGCCGGGGCTGGCCGACCTGGCCGTGGTCGACGTCGCCGAGGCGGTGTTCACCGGCGAGGAGCCGGCGCCCGGCCGGGACGGCCGTCTGCCGCTCCGTCGCACGGCCGTCACCGGGGCCACCGAGCTGCTGACGGACGCGGAAGCCTCCCCGGGAGCGGGCCCGGACACGGTGGCGGTGGCGGTGGCATTCGACGACACCGAGGGCGCCGCGACCGCGACCGACCCGACCGCCACCGCTCCGGCGCCCACCACGATGACCGCCCCGCTGCGCGCCCGCGGCAGCCTGCTCGGCCGCGTGACCGTGCACCGCGCCGCCGGCCGCATCGCCTACGAACCGGCCGATCTGGACCTGCTGCACGAGATCGCCGCCCGCGCCGCCCTCGCCCTGGACAACGCCCGCCGCTACACCCGCGAGCACCGCGCCGCCGTCAGCCTCCAGCGCAGCCTGCTGCCGCCCGCGCAGACCGAGACCGCCGCCGTCACCACCGCCAGCGTCTACCTGCCCACCGACACCGCCGGCGGCGTCGGCGGCGACTGGTTCGACGTGATCCCGCTCTCCTCGGCCCGCGTCGCCCTGGTCGCCGGCGACGTCGTCGGCCACGGGCTGGAGGCCAGCGCCACCATGGGCCGGCTGCGCACCGCCGTCCGCACCCTCGCCGACCTCGACCTGGAACCCGACGAACTGCTGGTCCACCTCGACGACCTGGTCTGCCAGTTGCTCATCGAGGCCGACGAACCGGAGGACGAGGGCGAGTGGCCCACCGGCCACCGGACCGGCCCGTTCGGCGCCACCTGCGTCTACGCCGTCTACGACCCGGTCTCGCGGCGCTGCGCGATGGCCTCCGCCGGACACCCCCCGCCCGCCGTCGCCGCCCCGGACGGCACCGTCGAGTACGTCCCGGTGCGCCCGGGACCGCCGCTGGGCGTCAGCGGCCTGCCCTTCGAGGCGACGGAGGTCGAGCTGGCGCCCGGCAGCGTGCTGGCGCTCTACACCGACGGGCTGATCCTCGGGTACGGGGGCGATCTCGACGAGGGCCTGGCCGAGCTGCGCCGCCGGATGGCCCGCCCCGGCGCCGCCGAGGCACCGTTGCCCGAGCTCGGCCGGGAACTCGTCGACGACCACCCGGCGCACCGCCTGGCCGACGACGTCACCCTGCTGCTCGCCCGCACCCGCGCGGTACCGCCCGAGGCCACCGCCGCCTGGTCACTGGAGGCCGACCCGGCCGCCGTCGCCCGGGTCCGGGAGAGTGCGACGGAGCGGCTGCGCGCCTGGGGGCTGGAGGACCTGGTCTTCACCACCGAACTCGTGCTCAGTGAGCTGGTCACCAACGCCATCCGCTACGCCGGCGGCCCGGTCCAGGTACGGCTGATCCGCGCGGAGCGGCTGACCTGTGAGGTCTCCGACCCCAGCGCCACCCAGCCGCGGATGCGCCGGGCCCGCCTCACCGACGAGGGCGGCCGCGGCCTCTACCTGGTCGCCCAGCTCACCAACCGCTGGGGCAGCCGCTACACCCGCAACGGCAAGACCATCTGGGCCGAGCAGGAGCTTCCGTAGGACACCGGACGGGAGCCGCCGCCGTCCCCGGAGCGGCGCCGGGCGGCGGTCAGGCCTCGCCGGGGGCGAGTTGGGCGAGCAGGCCCTGACGGTCGATCTGGATCCAGTACTCCACGATCCGCCCGGCCTCGACCCGGTGGACCGCGCTCGCCTTCTCCGTCAGCGGCCGGCCCGGCGGCGGACGCCCGTCGATCGGCGCGAGGTGGTGCCCGTGCCGGGTCCACCGGGCGTTGACCCGGTCGCCGTCGGCGAGCAGCTCGTCCAGGTCGACGCGGTCGCCGTCCGCCCGGCCGGGCACCGGGGCACCGACCGCCGGCCCCCGCGCGCCGACCCCCGCCGGCCGGCCACGGCCCGCCGCCCCGGCCCGGCCCGGTGCGCGACCTCCCGCAGACACCCTGGGTGTCTGATTGGCTACGGGTGGGCCGCGGCAGGCGCGGCCCTCGGCACCGGAGGCAGTGATGAGCACCGAAGAGCGGATCAACCCTGCGGCCCGACTGGGCTTCCAGCCCGGACAGGTCGTCCAGGAGCTCGGCTACGACGACGACGTCGACCTGGGACTCCGCGAGGCGATCGAGGAGATCACCGGCCAGGACCTGGTGGACGAGGACTACGAGGACGTCGCCGACGTGGTCCTGCTCTGGTGTCGCGACGAGGACGGCGACCTGACCGACACGCTGGTCGACGCGATCACACCGCTGGCGGACGGCGGCACGATCTGGCTGCTGACCCCCAAGACCGGCCGCGACGGGTACATCGGGCCGAGTGACATCAGTGAGGCCGCGCAGACCGCCGGACTCTCCCAGGCCAAGTCCGTCAGCGCCGCCGCGGACTGGTCCGGCACCCGCCTGACCACCCCCAAGCGGTAGGCGCCCGGATCGGCTCCCGGCTCCCGGTCGCCGTCTCGCGCGCGGGCGGCGACCGGAAGCCCGCGACCGGACAACGCCACGACCGGGTGACGCGGGTCACATCCGGCCGCGTCACAGGGGGACGGACCGTCTCACCCCAAGGGGTGCGGGGCGACGACGACAGAGGACCACCCCATGGACGCGCGACCGGACTTCGTCGGCGACCCCGACCGCCGGCAAGGCCCCAGGCACCTCATGACGGTGGGCCGGGCGATCGAGGAGTCGCCACCGCCGGCCGCGACGCAGGAGCTGGTGGCACGACACGCACGGCCAGGAGGCCGCCGCCGCGGGTGAGACCTCGGCGCGACCGAACCTGGTGGCGGCCCGGCGGGAGGACGACAGGGGAAGGGGATTCGTCGTGAGCAAGGTCGAGGAGTTCGAGGAGCTGCGGCCACCGCTGTTCTCGATCGCGTACCGCGTGCCGGGCAGCGTGAGCGAGGCCGAGGACGCGGTGCGGGAGACCTGGCTGCGCTTCGACCGCTCGGCGACCCGGCCCGCCTCGACCAAGGCCTTCCTGTCGGCCGCGGTGACCCGGATCTCGATCGACGCGCCGCGCTCCGCCCGGGTGCGACGGGAGGCCTACGTGGGCCCCTGGCTCCCCGAACCGCTGCTGGACGATCCCTACCAGGCCGGGCCCGGTGGCGGACGCCCGGGCCGTCCACCACGAGCTCCGGGAGGCGCGCCGCCCCACGCGGCAGCCGGGGCGGCCCGAGGCGTCAAGGTTCCTGCACCGCAGTGGATCTGACGGTCCGTTCGGGCATGATCGGGGAATGGACTACCAGGAGTGCGTGGACATCCTCGAAGAACTGCACGGACACGTCGACTGGCCGCTCCGGGAGGCGCGGCACGCGAACGTCCCCCGGCTGCTGGCCGCGCTGGGGCATCCCGAGCGGGAGCTGCGCGGGATGCTGGTGGTCGGGACCAACGGCAAGGGGTCGACCTGCGCGTTCGCGGTGTCGGCGGTGGCCGCCACCGGCGCGCGGGCGGGCAGCATGCCCAGCCCGCACCTCCAGGAGCCCCGGGAGCGGATCCGGGTCGACGGGGTCCCCGTCACGCGCGCCGAGTACGCCGCGGCCTTCGCCGAGGTGCACCGGGCCGCCGAGCGGGACGACCTGCCCGTCATGGCCACGGGCCTCTACGCGGCGACCGCCGCCGTGCACTTCCGGAACGCGGGGGTCCGTCTGGCGGTGGCCGAGGCGAGCATCGGCGGGAGCAGGGCCGCGGCCAGGGAACTGGACCTGGACGTGAAGGTCGTCACCGGCATCGGGCTCGACCACGTCGGCCTGCTCGGGGACACCCTGGCCGAGATCACCCGGGCCAAGGTCGAAGCCGTGCGGGACGGGGACCACGTGGTCCTGGGCCGGCTCGACCCCGAGGCGGCCGCCGCCGCGGGCCGGGTCCTCGACCGGCGGACCGGGCTGTCCGTGTGGCGGATGGACCGCGAGATCCACTACACCGCCCGCACCGTCGACGGTCCCGGCGGCCCGACCGCGCTGGTCGACGTCACCACCCCGCGCGCGGTGCACCGCGACCTGCCCTGCCCACTGCCCGGGGCGCACCAGCACCACAATCTGGCCGTCGCCGTCGCCGCGGTGGACGCGATGGTCGACCGCGGCCACGTCCGCGCACCGGACGCCGCGGACCTGCGCACCCGGCTGGCCGCCACCCGCTGGCCCGGCCGTCTCGAACTCGTCCCGGCGGCCCGGCTGGGCGACTGGACCGGCCGCGTCCTCCTCGACGGCGCGACCAACCCGCAGGGCGTCGCCACCGTCACCCCGGAGATCCTGCGCCACGCCCGCGCCGCCGGCCACCCCGACCGGCCACCCGTGCTGGTCTTCTCCGCCTTCGCGCACAAGGACGTCCCCGGCATGCTGGCCCCACTGCCGGCCCACTGGCCGCTGATCCTGACCCGCACCGGCTCCCACGAGTGCGCCGACCCCGCCGCCCTGCGCGCCCGCCTGGCACCCACCGACCGGGGCCCCTGCCTGACCGCCGAGGACACCCGGTCGGCACTGCGCCGGGCCGGCGAACTCGCCGGGCCGGGCGGCCTGGTCGTCGTCCTCGGCTCGCTCCGCCTCGTCGGCGAAGCCCGCACCGCGCTCGGCCTGCCGCCCGCCTGACCGGCACCGCCGGCCCCACCGCGGGACGGTCGATCGCCCGCACCGGCCCGTGCGGGGCGATCGGGCGTCCCGCCCCACCGGGGCTCAGCCGCTCAGGGCGTCCGCCAGCCAGGGGGTGATCACGGCCATCGCCTCGCCGAAGCGCGAGATGGCGCAGTGACCGGTGTCCGGGATCAGGGCGACCCGGGTGTCCCGGCGGCCCTCGAACACCCGGGCGTCGTCCAGCGGGACATGGACGTCCTCGGTGCCGTTGACCACCAGCATCGGGCCGTTGGCGTCCTGGTCCAGCAGCGCGCGCAGGTCGAAGGCCGCGAACGCCGCCTCGCGCTCGGCCGTGCTCGGCATGGCCCCGAAGCCCAGGGCGTTGCCGACGATGCCGTCCATGCCGAAGGCGAAGCCGCGGCCCGGCGCGAAGGAGCGCTCCACCGGACCGCCGAGCACCACGGAGGCGTCCACCGCGCCGGTCAGCCCGGTCCGGGCGGAGTAGTAGCCGCCCATCGAGATGCCGAAGTGGCCGACCTTCCGGTTGCCGAGCGTGCGGGCGAAGGCGACCAGTCCGGCGACCACCTCGGCCCCGCCGTCCGGGGTCATCGGCAGGTGGGCGGTCTCGCCGGTGCCGGCGAGGTCGAACAGCAGCAGCCGGGCGGGCAGGGTGAGCGCGAGCTGCTCCCACATCCCGTGCAGGTCGGTCTTCCAGGAGTCCACCCCGCCGCTGGCCAGCACCACCGGCGCGTCGGCGGGCAGGCCGGGGGCGGCCATCAGGTGGATCGGCAGGGTGGCCCCGCCACCGCGGTAGGGGACGGTGAGCGTGCGGCGCTCGAACTCCACCGGGAAACCGGGGGCCGCGAGGACGTACTGCTCGACCTGGCGGGCGAGCGCGGTGCGCTTGGGCTCGTCGGCCAGCGAGGGGAACTTGGCCCAGCCGTAGGCCTGCGCGGCCAGCCGGTGCTGCCCCGCCCCGGCGTGCCGGGCGGCGAGGGCGGACCACTCGTGCACCCAGCCGCCGGGCCGGTCGGGCCACATCTCGGTGACGGCGGCGCGGACCGCGTCCACCTCGTCGACGGGCAGGCCGAGGGTCATCTGCGGGTATCGCTCGACGAACAGGTCCCGCGGGTCCAGGGGCCAGGTGAAGGACATGGTGGTGCCTCCTGCTGCGCTTAAAGCCGGAACTCTTGCCTTAGCGACTATGCGCCTGGGCAGCGCTTAACGCAAGCTCCCCTGCGTTAAGGTGGTGGCCGAACGACGGTGATCGAAAGGTGGCGACCGGAAGATGGCGACCGAAGGTGGGACCGAGGTGACCGGCACATGACCGAGGAAGCGGCGGAGCCGATCCGGCGCCGCCCGGGCGGCCGCGCCGCACGCGTCCGCGAGGCCGTGCTGAGCGCCGCCCTGGAACTGCTGGCCGAGGAGGGCGTCGACCGGCTCGGCATCGCCGCCGTCGCGGCCCGCGCGGGAGTCAACGAGACCACGGTGTACCGGCGTTGGGGCAGCCGGGAGAAGCTCGTCCTGGACGCCATGCTGGCCGGGAGCAGCGAGGGCATCCCCGTCCCCGACACCGGCGCCGTCCGCACCGACCTGGCCGCCTTCGCCCGCGCGCTGGCCGAGTACCTCGCCACCCCGACCGGTCGGTCCGTCGCCCGGGCGGCCGCGCTCAGCTCCGACGCCGCCGACCCCGAACTCGCCGAGGCCTGGCAGGCCTTCTGGCGGTCCCGGCTCGATCAGGCCGGCGCCGTCATCGGCCGGGCCGTCGAACGCGGGGAGCTCCCCCCGGACACCGACACGGCCCTGGCACTGGAACTGCTCTGCGCCCCGTTGCAGACCCGCGCCCTGCTCGGCCACCGTCCGATCGAGCCGGACCTGCCGGAGCGCTTGGCCGACCTGGTGCTGGACGGCCTGCGCGGGAGGGACTGAGCAGCGGGAGCCGGTGCGCCGGCTCCCCACCACCGGTGAGCGGTCCGGGCCAACCGTCGGACCGGACCGCTCACCGCGTGCTACTCCTCGCCGGGCGCTCGGCCCACCGGGTGGAAGTCGATGCGTTCACGGGTGATGGGGAAGCCCGCCTTGGCGAAGTTCGCGGCCATCGGGACGTTGGCCCGGTCCGTCGCCGCGGCGATGAACTCCGCGCCCTGCTCGACGAGATCGTGAGTGCACTCGGCGAGGAGGTCGTAGGCGTAGCCGCGACCGCGCTGTTCCGGGACGACGCCGATGTAGCCGATGATCGGCCCGGACTGGTTGTGGGCCGGGATGTGGATGCCGGCCAGGTCACCCTCCGGCGTGCGCGCGATCCGCCACCACTCCCGCGGGGAGGGGCACCAGTGGAAGAAGTCGAGTTCCTCCTGGGCGGCCTGGTCGAGGCCGCCCTCCTCGACGGCCCTGAGCGCGTGGGCGTCCAGGGTCGCGGAGTGGATGCGGCGCAACGCGTCGAAGAACACGGCGTCGTCGGGTTCCGCCTCGAAGAGCAGGCGGCCGGGCCGCTCGGGCAGACCTCGCTCCGGGGTCCAGCGGTACAGGTGGCGTTCCACCAGGAGTTCGTAGCCGGCGGCCCGTGCGGCGGCGAAACGGGCCTCGGCGGCGGCGCGCAGGGCGGCCTCCTCCCGCCAGCCGCCGGGCAGGTTGATCTCCAGTTCGACCTGCCGGGGGGCGGAGCGCAGGAGCGCGGCCCCGGCCTCCTCCTCGCCCTCGGCCACGTCGAACCAGTTGATGTTGATGGGCTCCGCGTCGTCGGGGCCGCCCCACCACGCGCCGCGGGCGACGACCTCGCCGTCGCGCAGGGCGACGCGCTTCCAGTCGGGGCGGAACCGGGTGAGCCGGTGGCCCTCACGGGCACCGAGGGGGTCGGGGAGTGCGTCGAAGAGATGGGCGTCGCTCGCGGAGAGCGCGCGGATGACCGGACCGGTCATGGATTCCTCCGGGATACAGGCTGCTTGGAGCGCTCCCGGTCAGAACTGGTGCATCACGCCGGGAGAGCGGACGAGGGAGCGCGGGAAAGGTGTGAACTGCACGGCACTCGCCTCCTTCCGTTCGTCTCGGGGCGTGGTGCCACACGGTACGCGGCCGGCCACTGGTCCGTCCACGGGTTTTCGCGCCTCAACCCGCCGCCCGCTTCACGAGCGCGCTGACGAACTGTTCGTCGGCCGCGGTCAGCTCCTTCAGGGCGAAGGCGGTCGGCCACATCGCGCCGTCGTCGAGTGCCGCCTGGTCGCTGAACCCGAGCGTCGCGTACCGCGACGTGAACTTCTCCGCGCTCTGGAAGTGGCAGACGACCTTGCCGTCCCTGGCGTACGCGGGCATCCCGTACCAGAGCTTGGGCGCGAGACCGGGCGCGACGGTCTTGACGATCCGGTGAATCCGCTCGGCCAGGACCCGGTCGGCCTCCGGCATCTCGGCGATCTTCGCGAGCACGTCCTGTTCCGCGGCCGCGTCCTTCTCCGCCTTCGACGCACCGCGCCGCGCCGCCGTCCTCTTCTGCTCCCGCGCGTGCTCCTTCATCGCGGCCCGCTCCTCGGCGGTGAATCCCTCGTACTTCTCGGCGGGTGACTTCGTGGACGGCATGATGGGCTTCCTCTCGTACGAAACGCTGGGGGTCGGGCGGGAGTCGGGGCGGCGTGGGGGGCGGGGCGGCGTGGGGGGCGGGGCGGCGTGGGAGCGGACTACTCCGCGGCTTCCCAGGCGAAGCCGTCCGGGTCGGTGAAGGTGTCGCCGGTGCCGCCGAGGGCGATGCGGTGCGAGCCGGTGCCGTCCACGGGGACGCCGAGGTCCTTGGCCAGGGCGCGGCGCTTGTACAGCGCCAGCTTGACGGGGCCGGAGGTGCCGGGGGCGAACTCGGCGTACTTGCCGCCGAAGCTCTTGGCCACGGTCAGGCCCCGGCCGACGTAGAACTGCCGGGTGGCCTTCACGTCCTCGACGCCGATCAGCAGGACCAGCTCGTCGAACTCGCGGGTGGCGGGGCCGGTGTCCTTCTTCGCCGAGGTCGCGATCTTCCAGATCGTCCCGTCCGGCGCCCGGACGACGCCGCTGTAGCCCCACAGCGACTTCGCGGCGGGCTTCAGCACCGTGGCGCCCGCCTCCACCGCCGCTGCGACGAAGCCGTCGACGGTGGCCGGGCCGGACACCGTGAGGGCCAGGGTGAAGCCGCGGAACCCGGTGGAGAGGGCGTCGGACGCCCGCAGGCGGATGTGCGCGGCCACGCCGAAGGCGGTGTAGAAGCCCTGGGCGGCCTCGGGGTCGGCCACCTCAAGGGTGACGGACGCGAGGGACGTGCGGGCTGCGGTGAAAGCGGTGGTTGCCATGACCATCACGCTAGGGGCTGGGGTGCGGCCGGGGCTTCTCGATTCCTGACCGTTCGCGCGACCTGCTTCGCGACGCACCCCGGCATCCCCTCCAGCCCGGCGGCCCAGCCCGGATCGAAGGCCGCACCCGCGGCATCGGCATCGGCGTCGGCGTCGGCGTCGGCGTCGGCATCAGCGGCGGCCGCGTCCACCGCCCGGCGCCGGAAAGCCCCGGGCGACAGGCCGACCAGCTCGGTGAAACGGGTGGTGAACGTGGCCGGCGACGCGCCGCCGACCGCGAAGCAGACCTCGGAGACACTGAGGTCGCCCCGCCGCAGCAGCGCCGTCGCCCGCTCGACCCGACGCGTCATCAGATACGCGTACGGGGACTCACCGTAGGCCGCCCGGAACCGCCGGCTCAGATGCCCGGCGGGCATGTGCGCGTCGCGGGCGAGCGCCTCCACGTTCAGCGGTTGCGCGTACTCCCGGTCGATCCGGTCGCGGACGCGGCGCAGCCGCGCGAATTCGGCCAGGCGCAACGCCTGGACACGGGCACGCCGCCATTCGGGCCTGCACATGAGAACCCTCCCCTTGATCGTTCGTCTTCGTGGTGCCCTCGACAGATGCGAGCGGCCGGGGTGCCGCCTCGGTGGGCACCCCGGCCGCTCGGCGGTGCGGGTTGCCGGCCCGCCGGACTCAGCGCACCTGCTGGATCCGGACCAGGTTGCCCGCGGGGTCGCGGAAGGCGCAGTCGCGGACGCCGTACGGCTGGTCGGTCGGCTCCTGGACCACCTCGGTGTCACCGGCCTGCACCTTCTCGAAGGTGGCGTCGAGGTCCGAAGTGGCCAGCAGGATCCAGCCGTAGGTGCCCTTGGCCATCATCTCGGCGATCGTGCGCCGCTCGTCCTCGGTGATCCCGGGATCGACGGCGGGCGGCGCCAGCAGGATCGACGTGCCGGGCTGACCGGCCGGGCCGACCGTGATCCACCGCATCCGGCCCTGCCCCACATCGCTGCGGACCTCGAAACCGAGGACGTCGCGGTAGAAGGCGACCGACGCGTCCGGGTCGTCGTGCGGGAGAACGGTCGTGTGAATGGTGATGTCCATGGGTCGGCAGGCTAGACGCGACTCCGTGAGCCGCGCTTCTCGAATCCTGCTCGATCCGGACGTGTCGGACCGTTCACCGCCAGGTCGGCCGGAGCCGCGTAGCTACCGCGACAGCGGCCCCTGAGCCGACCCCGTCCCCGCGCGCTGCCCGTTCCCGGACAGCGAAGAGGCCGGTCGGGCCGACGTTCTGTCGGTCCGACCGGCCTCATCCGGTCCGAAGACCACATGTGCGCGAGGGGGGAGTTGAACCCCCACGCCCTTTCGGGCACTGGAACCTGAATCCAGCGCGTCTGCCTATTCCGCCACCCGCGCATCTGGGTGATGAGGTAAATCGTAGCCCATTGGCGGGGGTGCTCCGCACCAGGTTGAGGCGCAGGCCGCGGACGCCGGACGAGGTGCTCCACGACCCGGTCACCCAGCCCGCCCGAGAGGCGGCCGTGCTCCGCGCCGTCCTCGTCGAGGTGGCCGCGGTCGAGATCGGTGACGGTGACGGAGCGCGCCGGGTGGCCTCCTTCTCGTCAACGGGCCTGCGGAGCGCCGGGGTCGCGGCCCACGGGCGGGCGGCATCGGCGAGTTCGTCCGGGCGCTGATCGCTCCCGCGCCCGGGGCCACCGCGTCCGCCTTCGGGCGGGTGCGGGATGTCGTCGCCGTCTGACCGCGGCGGCGACCCGGCGCACTCGTCGCTCTCCTCGCACCGGATTCCCTCCAAGGTGGGGTTTGGCTCAACCGATCGGCCGCGGTGCGCCGATACCCCGTCCGACGAAAGTCCCGGACGGGGTGGCGGCGCTGAGGGCCGTCACCCCGCCCGCGTCCTCAGTCGCCCTTGATCTTCTTCATGGTCAGGTGGGAGTCCACCCGCGTGACGGCCGGCAGTCCCATCAGCCGGCCGGTGAGGAAGGTCTCGTAGGCGGCGTGGTCCACCACCGCGACGCGGACGAAGTAGTCGGGGCGGCCGAAGAGCCGGCGGAATTCGACCACCTCCGGATAGGAGGCCACCGTCGTCTCGAACTCCTCCACCGTCTGGAGGTCGTTGACGCCGATCTCGACCGCGACCACCACCTCGAAGCCGCGACCGGCGGCCGCCGGGTCGATGCGGGCCCGGTAGCCGGCGATGATGCCCGCGTCCTCCAGGCGCTTCACCCGGCGCAGGCAGGGCGGCGGCGTGAGGCCGACCCGCCTGGCCAGCTCCACATTGGTCAGCCGGCCGTCCTGACTCAGGTGGAACAAAATGTCACGATCGATGCCGTCCAGCACGTCTTTGTTGCTCATAGGGCGACTCCAGGGCAATGATTGGAAACCATATTACCGTGAATTCGTCCTAGAATTTCTGGTATGGATTCCCCGTCCGCCGGAACGCTCGCGCGCCCCGGCTCACCTCCCCCACCCACCCCCGCGACCGCACCCTCCACACCCTCCGCTCGGGCCGACCTGGTCGCGGCGGCGAGGGATTCCAGCTCGGTGGGCCTGGCCCTCGTCCCGCTCGGCATCGCCTTCGGCGTGCTCGTCGCCCACGCCGGTCTCCAGTGGTGGTGGGCCACCGCCTTCACGGCCCTGGTCTACGCCGGGTCGCTGGAGTTCCTGCTGCTCGGGCTCGTCGTCGCCGTGGCCCCGCTCGCGCAGATCGCGCTCACCGCCTTCCTGGTCAACTTCCGACACGTGTTCTACGCGCTGTCCTTCCCCCTGCACCGGGTGCGGAGCGGGCTCGGCAAGGCGTACAGCACCTTCGGGATGACGGACGAGGCCTACGCGCTGACCACCGGCGCCGACGCCCGGTCCTGGAGCGGCCGGCGGATCATCTGGCTCCAAGTGCTCTGCCAGGCCTACTGGGTGGCCGGCGGCACCGCCGGCGCGCTGTTCGGGGCGCTGGTGCCCGCGCGGCTGGTCGGTCTGGACTTCGCGCTGACCGCCCTGTTCGTCGTCCTGACGATCGACGCCTACCGCGCGCGGCGTGACATCCCCACTCCGGTGCTGGCCCTGGTCTGCGCGCTCACCGCGCGTTTCGTCCTCCCCGGCCAACTGCTGCTCGCCGCCACCGGCCTGTTCACCGCGGCCCTGCTGGCCCGGTACGCCCTCGCGCGGCACGGCACGCCCGCCGGGAAGGAGCCGTCCCGTGCCTGACACGCCCTACCTGCTCGCGGCCATCGGCGTCTCGACCGCCGTCACCTGGGGGCTGCGCGCACTGCCCTTCGCCGCGCTCGCCCCGCTGCGGGCCAGTGCCGTGCTCCACTACCTGAGCGTGCGCATGCCGGTCGGCGTGATGGTGATCCTGACCGTCTACTCGCTGCGCGAACTCCCCCTCGCCGATCCGTTCCGCACCGCGCCCACCGCCCTCGCCCTGGCCGCCACACTGGGCCTGCACCTGTGGCGGCGCAACGCCGTGCTGAGCATCCTGGGCGGCACCGCCGTGCACGTCGTGCTCGCCAGCGCGGTCTTCGCCCGCTCCTGACCGGCCCACCCCTGACCGGCCCACCCCTGACCGCTCCGCTCCGGGCCGACCCGCCACGGAACCCGCTCCCCGGACCGACGTCACCCGCCCCTACTTCTGCGCGGCGGCCGTCTCCAGCGCGGCGCGCCACCGCGGGCTGTCGACGTAGTGGTTGTCGTACAGCTCCGAGGAGTCCTTGATCTCCTGCGGGCTCGCCTCGCCGCGCATCACCCGGCCGAGCAGGCGCAGGTAGTCGAAGCGGGGCATGCCGGGCGTGAAGACGAAGAGCACGTCGGCCTCGGAGCCGGGTGCGGCGGCGAAGGCGTGCGGGGTGTGCGGCGGGACGAGCAGGAAGTCGCCCGCTCCGAGGACCTCGACCTTGTCCCCGACCAGCACCTGAAGCTCGCCGCCGATCACGAAGAACAGCTCCGAGGCCCGGGTGTGGAAGTGGGCCGGAGCCCCGACGGCGCCCTTGGCGAAGGTCGAGCGGTAGCTGGTGATCGGGCTGCCGTCGGTGCCGCAGTCGGCCAGCAGGGTCATCACGCTGCTCGGGTCGCTGGTGGTCTCGGCGGTGGCGGCACGGGTCAGGACCGGCTTCTGGGTGGCGGTGTTCATCGTGGTGACTCCTCGTCGAGCGGTGGCCCCCGGTCTCTCGCCGTGGCCTTGTGTCCACCACTCTAGGAGGCCAAGAGACCGACTCAACGGTGCATTTGACTATCAGTTTCGTGGGTCAATTTTCGCCCACCCGCACGACCCGCGCCGGCACCCCTACCGCGCCTCGCACCCGCCCCGAAGACCCGTTCACACATCCCGGCGCCGGACCACGAGTACGGCGAGCGCGATCGTGACCAGCGGCCAGAGCGCGTACACGAGCCAGCAGCCGGGCACGGTCGCGGTGTACGCGAGCGAGTCGGGATCCGGCTCCCAGGACTGGACCAGGCGGTGCCAGGCGGACGACACCAGCGCGTGCTTGAGGTCCGCCGACCAGCGGTTGCTCTCCGAGAACATGGTGGGCAGCATCAGCAGGACGAAGACGCCGGTGACCACCGTCCCGGCGGCGTGCCGGAGCAGCACACCGAGCCCCAGGCCGACCACGGCGCAGACCGGAGCCAGCAAGGCGGACGCCGCCAGCGCCCGGAACACCCCGGGATGGGTGATCGGAACGCCGGCGTGGCGCCCGTCCAGGACGGCCTGGGAGACCAGGAAGGACCCGAGGGCCGCGACCGTGCCGACCACGGTCCACAGCGCGGCGGTGACGGCCGCCTTGGCCAGCACGACCGAGCCGCGGGCCGGAACGGCCGCCGTGGTGGTGCGGATCAGCCCGCTGCCGTACTCGCTCACCACGGTGAGGGCGCCCATGGTGGCGGCGACGAGGATCAACGTCCAGTAGCCGGCGGGCGGGTAGGCGTCGTAGGCCAGGAAGTCGGCGCCGGACCCCGCTTCCTTGTCCGCCAGGGCGGCCGCAGCGGCGGACCCGATGACGAACAGGACGGTGAGTCCGATCACCCACGGGGTGGAACGCAGCGACCGTGTCTTGATCCACTCGGCGGCAGCGAGATCGTCGAAGCGGGCGGCCGGGGTGGTCCGGTGAACGGGGGCGAGCGTGGTCATCAGAGCTGTCCTGCCAGGTATTCGGTGCTGTCGGCGGTGAGTTCCATGAAGGCCGCCTCCAGCGAGGCGGTCCGGGTGGTCAGTTCGTCCAGCCGGATGCCGTGCTCGAAGGCGAGCGCTCCGATCCGGTCGGCCGGGAGCCCGGTCACGGTGAGCTTCTCGGCCCCCGCCGAACCCTCCGGCTCGACCGCGGCGCCCGCCGCGGTCAGCACGGCCACCAGCTCGGCGGCCTGCGGAGTCCCGACCACGACACTGCCACGGTTGCCGCGGGCCGCGAAGTCCCGCACCGACTCGGCGGCGATGAGGCGGCCGCGGCCGATGACGACCAGTTGGTCGGCGGTGTTCTCCATCTCCGACATCAGATGGCTGGAGAGGAAGACCGTGCGCCCCTCGGCGGCCAGACGGCGGAAGAGCCGGCGCACCCAGAGCACACCCTCCGGGTCCATGCCGTTGATCGGCTCGTCGAACATGAGCACCGGCGGGTCGCCGAGCAGGGCGGTGGCGATGCCCAGCCGCTGCTTCATGCCGAGGGAGAATCCGCCGACGCGACGCTTCGCCACCTCGGCCAGCCCCACCTCCTGGAGCACCTCGTCGACCCGGCGCGGCGGGATGCCGTTACTGCGGGCCAGGGCGGACAGGTGGGCCGCGGCGCTGCGTCCGCCGTGGACCTGTCCGGCGTCGAGGAGGGCCCCGACGTGCCGCAGTCCGCGTGAGTGACGGTGGAAGGGGACGCCGCCGACGGTGGCGGTCCCGGCGGTGGGCGTGTCCAGCCCGAGGATCATCCGCAGGGTGGTGGACTTGCCGGCGCCGTTGGGGCCGAGGAAGCCGGTGACCTGGCCCGGCCGCACGGTGAAGGACACGTGGTCGACGGCCGTCCTGCGGCCGTAGCGCTTGGTGAGTTCGTTGACTTCGATCACGACGGCAACCCTGCCGGGACTCCCCCCGTCCGGGCATCGGGCCGTGGGCGGCACCTCGCGTGCCGCGATCGGCCCGGGGGCGTACACCCCCGGGCCGATGTCGCGCGGGCGGCGGCTGGCTAGCCTCGCGGCATGGACATCACAGCGACCACCGCCCCGCCACCTGCGGGTCTCCCCTCGTCCCCGCCCTCGCGGAGGGCCGGGATCCCGCTCCCGGGAACGCAGGCCACGGCCTGGGGCGGGGCCGTGCTGTACCTCCTGGCGGTCGGTCTGCTGGTGGGGGGCGCGCCGCGGGCCTCGGGCACCGTCCACGGCATCGGGGCCATGCTGTCGGTGACCCTGCTCGTCGGCCTGCTCCGCCGGTGGCCGCTGCTGACCCTGGTGACGGCCCACCTCGGGTCCGCCCTCGTGGTGGTCGGCACGCCGGGCACCCTCGGGGCGCCGCTGTCGGCGTCCTACCAGAGCCAGTTCCTCTCCTTCCTGGCGATGGACGCCCTGCTGGCCTTCATCGTCGCCACCGCCGCCCGGCGGACCTCGGGCGTCGCCGTCGCCGTGTCCTTCGTCGCCCAGCTCCTGATGGTCGGCGGCTTCGCGCACGGGGACGGCCTGACCGTCAACGCCGTGATCGCCCTCCTCGCGATGGCCGCCGCCTGCATGGTCGGCCTGCTGAGCCGCGAGCGCCGCGAGCACGCGGTGGCGCTGCGCTCGCAGGAGGTGGCCGAGGCCGTGACCGCCGAACGGGTGCGGATCGCCAGGGAGTTGCACGACATGGTCGCGCACAGCATCGGCATCATCGCCGTCCAGGCCGGCATGGGGAGCCGGGTGATCGAGACCCAGCCCGCCGAGGCCCGGGAGGCCCTGCGGGCCATCGAGGCCACCAGCCGGGAGACGCTGGCGGGCCTGCGGCGAACGCTGGTGGCGCTCCGTCAGGCCGACCCGGGGGCGGCCGACTCGACGCGGGCACCGCGCGCGCCCGCGCCGGGTCTGGCGGACCTCGAACGGCTGGCGGCGGCGACCGCGGACGCGGGCGTGCACGTCGACCTGCGCATCGGCGGGGAGCGGCGCCCGCTGCCGGCCGACATCGACCTGTCCGCCTACCGTATCGTCCAGGAGGCGCTGACCAACGTGGTCCGCCACGCGGGCACCGGGCACTGCCGGGTGTCGGTCGACTTCGGGGACGAGGAACTGTCGGTGGAGATCGTCGACGACGGACGGGGCGCCGCCGCGAGCGGCTCGGCCCACGGCTTCGGGCTGGTGGGCATGCGGGAGCGGGTCGGCCTGCTGCACGGCCGACTGAGCGCCGGGCCGCGTCCCGAGGGCGGCTTCCGGGTGGTGGCGCGGGTGCCGCTGCCCGAGCCCGTCGCGGTGCCGGCGGCGGGCCGATGACCGTCCGCGTCCTGCTGGTCGACGACCAGCCGCTGCTGCGCTCCGGCCTGCGTGTGCTGATGGCCGACCACCCCGACCTGACGGTCGTCGGCGAGGCCGCCGACGGAGCCGAGGCGGTCCGGCTGGTCGGCGAACTGGGCCCGGACGTCGTGGTGATGGACATCCGGATGCCCGGGATGGACGGCATCGAGGCCACCCGTCTGATCACGGCCGGTCCGACCGCGGCGCGCGTCCTCGTCCTGACCACCTTCGACGAGGACGACCACGTCTACGACGCGCTCCGGGCCGGTGCGAGCGGCTTCCTGGTCAAGGACATGGCGCTGGACGACATCCTCGGGGCGGTCCGGGTGGTCGCGGCCGGCGACGCGCTGATCGCCCCGGGCGTGACGCGCCGCCTGATCGCCGACTTCGTCGGACGCCCGGGAGCGGCCGGCTCCGGGGCCGTCCCGGGAGGCTCGCCGCGGCCGATCGAGGGCATCACCGAGCGGGAGCGGGAAGTCCTGACGCTGGTCGGGCGCGGCCGTTCGAACGCCGAGATCGCGGAGGACCTGTTCATCACGGTCGCCACCGCCAAGTCGCACGTGTCGCGGCTGTTCGCCAAGCTGGGCGCCCGGGACCGGGTCCAGCTCGTGATCACCGCCTACGAGGCGGGACTCGTCACACCGACGCGGTGAGCGACCGACCGGACCGGGCGGGCGTCGGGGCCCGGGGTTCCCGCCGCATCCCCGCCGCATCCCGGCCGCATCCCCGCCGTGCCCCGCGCGGACGGCCCGCCGGTGCCCGGCCGGACGGGCACCGGCGGCTGCCCTTCCCGGCCCCCTCCGGCTGCCCTCCCGCCACCGTTCCGACGGGGGGCGTCCCCCCGATGAATTCGGAGGCTTCCCGCAGCGCGTGACCATGGAATCGCAGGTGATGATCGATTCCACACGCCGATAGGGACATTGAGGGGTCGAAACATGACGAACAGTCGAAAGCACGTCGGCCGACGAGGGCTGTTGATCACGGCCGGTGTCGCCCTGGGGGCGCTGCTCGCCCCCGTCGCGGCCCAGGCCGCACCCGCCGGCCCGGCGGACACGACGGACACGGCGACCGCCACGGGCGGGCCGCGGAGCCCGGTCCGCGCGCTGGAGCGGGCGGCCCACCCGCTGCGCTCGACCGAACCCGGCGGGAACACCGCCGACCTGCGCGCCCTGGGCACGATGATCGGTGACGCCCGGGTGGTCGGCCTCGGCGAGGCCACCCACGGCTCGCACGAGTTCTTCGCCATGAAGGAGCGGCTGTTCCGCTACCTCGTCGAGGAGAAGGGCTTCACCACCTTCGCCCTCGAACTGAGCTGGTCCGCGGGCCTCCGGATCGACGACTACCTGCAGACCGGCAAGGGCGGCGACGCCCGCAGCGTCGCCAAGGCCACCCTCGCCAACTCCCCTTGGGACCGCGAGGAGTTCGTCAGCCTCATCGAGTGGATGCGTGACTACAACCGGCGCCACCCCGGCCGGACGGTGCACTTCATGGGCGACGACCTCGGCGCCCCCTCCCTCGACGACGCCTTCTTCGCCCGGATCACCGACTACGTCCGGCAGCACCACCCGCAGGCCCTCGCGCGGCTCGACGAGCTCTACACCGGCCTGCGCCCGATCGACGACGCCTTCGCCTACCTGCGCAAGCCCCTCGCGGAGCGCCGGCAGCTCGCCGCGCGCGCCCAGCAGGCCCTGGAGCTGGTGAGCGGCCTGCGCGGCTCCGGCGGGGAGGCCTTCGAGTGGGCCGAGCAGAACGCCCGCTCCGTCGCCCAGACCACCGCGTTCCTCACCGCGGACCCCGACGACCGGGAGGCGCTGCCCGGCTTCGAGCGGTTCCGCGACGAGGTGATGGCGCAGAACGTCGCCTGGTGGCAGAAGCGCACCGGCCACAAGGTGCTGGTGTCGGCCCACAACGACCACGTCGCCTACGCCTCCGGCGACCCCGGGCTGTACCCGAAGACCCAGGGGGCCTTCCTGCGCGAGACGTTCGGCCGCGGCTACCTCCCGATCGGGTTCACCTTCTACCAGGGCTCGTTCCTGTCCAAGGACACCGCGATCGGCGGCGACTGGAAGAAGTTCACCGAAGGTCCCCCCGGGACCGGGCTGAACGAGTACACCCTCGACCAGGTCCGCCTGCGGGACTTCTACCTGGACACCCGCACCGCGCCGGCCGCCGCGAAGGCCTGGCTGAAGGTCCCCCGGCCGACCCGCAGTTACGGCACCCAGGCGCCCGTCCCGCCCGGCACCCTCGCGCTCGCCACGTCCTTCGACGTCCTGATCCACCTCCACCGGATCCGGGAGTCGGACAAGACGCCGTAGGCACCGACGAGTGGGGCGGGCGGCCCACCCGCCGCCCGCCCGCTCCCGTGGTGCACTGGCCCGACCAGGGACGGTGCCGCCACCCGCGTCGACGGCCACCGCTCCCACGGGTGCACCAGCGCCTCGCTGCCCGGCGGCGCCGGGTACCTCGTGGTGACCGCCCCGGACGCCCACTGGGCGGTCGCCGCCGACCTCGCCCTGCGCGGGGCCGGCGACCCGCCCCCGCCCTAGCCGGTCCGGTCCCGGTCCTCCTCGCGCCCCCGGAAGGCCCGGCGGTACTCGCGCGGGGCGACCCCGACCCGGGCCACGAAGGCGGGCCGCAGGGAGACCGCCGCGCCGAACCCGCACCGGACCGCCACCGCGTCCACCGGCAGGTCCGTCTCCTCCAGCAACCGCTGGGCCAGCAGCACCCGTTGCTCCAACAGCCAGCGCAGCGGCGTGGTGCCGGTCGCCCCGACGAAGCGGCGTGCGAACGAACGCTCCGACATCACCGCCAGCGCGGCCATCCCGCGGACCGTCCACGGGGTGTCGAGCGCGGCCAGGATCTCGGCACGGACCCGGGCCAGGGCGTCGCCGCCGGCGTCCTCGGGGACCGGCGACGGGATGAACTGGGCCTGGCCGCCCGCCCGGAAGGGCGCGGTGACCATCGCGCGGGCGATCGTGGCGGCGGCCTGCTGACCGTGCGCCGCGCGGACCAGGTGCAGGCACAGGTCGATCCCGGCCGCCACCCCGGCGGAGGTCCACAGCTCACCCTCCCCGGTGAAGAGCACCTCCGGGCGGACGTCCACCGCCGGGAAGCTCCGGGCCAGTTCGGCGGCGAGCGCCCAGTGGGTCGTGGCGGTCCGGCCGTCCAGCAGGCCGGCCTCCGCGAGCACGAAGGCGCCCGCGCAGAGCGCGGCGACCGTGGCGCCCCGCCCGTGGGCGTCGCGCAGCGCGGCGAGCACCGCCGGGTCGCGCGCCTCGTGCACCCGCTCCACCCCCGGGACGATGACCAGATCGCACTCCCGGAGCATCTCCAGGCCGAAGTCCGGCACCCGCTCCAGGCCGCCGTCGAGCCGCACCCGGGCGCCCCGCGGCCCGCAGACCCGCAGCTCGAAACCGGGCAGCCCGGGCCGGCTGACCCGGTTCGACCACACCTCCCCGATCACCGCGTAGTCGAACGCCCGCACGCCGTCGAAGATCAGGCAACCCACAGTCCGCATGGCCGCAATCTAGGACGGCCGGTCCGGACGGGACGCTCCGGGGCCGCCCGCCGGGCGGGCACCAGCCGGCCGGTCGCCCCGGAGTTCGACGAACCCGCCCCGCACCGGGCGCCGTTGCGGGTACGGTCGCGCGATGAGCACAGTACTGATCATCGGTGTCGGTGACGTGGGACAGCGGCTCGCCCTGGGCCTCGCGGCCGGCGGCCGGGTCCGGCGGCTGGTCCTGGCCGGACGCTCCACGGCCGGGGTCCGGGAGAGCGCCGCGGTCGTCGCCGCCACGGCCGACTGCCTGGTGGAGCCGGTGGTTCTGGACGCGCTCCGGCAGGACGACATCGCCGACCTGCTGCGCCGCACCGCCCCCGACCTCGTCGTCCAGTGCGCCGCGCTCCAGGGGCCGTGGGCCCTCGCGGGCCGGGAGGACGACCCCCGGGTGCGCGGCGTGCTCGACGCCGGGCTGGGGCTCCGGCTCCCCTACCAGCTGCCCGTCGTGCTCGCCGTGATGAGGGCCGTCCGGGCCGCCGGTTGGACCGGGCCGGTGGCCAACCTGTCCTTCCCCGACGTGACCGGGCCGGTACTCGAACGCCTGGGGCTCGCGCCCACGCTCGGGCTCGGCAACGCCGGCATGGTGCTCCTGCGGGCCCGCGCGGCGCTGCGCGCGGCCCGGCCCGAGGGCGACCTGCCCCTGATCCGCGTGCTGGCGCAGCACGCGCAGGTCTTCGACGTCATGCGGTCGCGGGAGCCGGCCGATCCCGACGACCGCTGCCGGGTCTTCCTCGGGGAGGAGGGCCGGCGCGAGGACGCCTCCGCCTACCGGGCCCCCGCGCTGGCCCCGGGAGCCCGGTACAACCCGGTCACGGTGGCGTCCGCGCTGCCGGTGCTGGAGGCGTTGCTGCCCGGCGGGACACCGCTGCGCTGGTCGGTGCCCGCCCCGAACGGACTGCCCGGCGGGTACCCCGTACGCATCGCGGACGGGCGGGTGGCCCTGGACCTGCCGCCCGGACTCGACCTGGCCGAGGCGGTCGGCCACAACGAGCGGGCCGGCCGGCGCGACGGGGTGGCACGCGTCGACGCGGACGGGACGGTGCACTTCACCGAGGAGTGCCGGGCCGCCGTCGCGGACTTCGCGCCCGACCTCGCGCGGCCGCTGGCCGTCGCCGACCTGGCCGCGCGGGGCGCCCGGCTCGACGAGGTGCTGGCGCCCTGAGAGCGGCCACCGGCCGGGCCCGGCACCCGGGAACCGCGGACCGCCGCACCGGCGAACCGCCTGGCAGGAATCGATCGATGGGTGGCGGCAGCGCCCCTCACGACGGGTGCCCGGCCGACGGCACGCTGGACCCATGACGAACACCGCAGCCTTCGACGCCCCGCTCACCATCGACTCCGACGCCGTTCTCGTCGTCATCGACGTCCAGAAGGGCTTCGAGGACCACGCGTTCTGGGGCAGCCGGGACAACCCGTCGGCCGAGCGGCGGATCGGGGAGCTGATCGACACCTGGCAGGCCACCGACCGCCCGGTCGTCGTGGTGCAGCACGCCTCGAAGTCCGGGCCGCTGGTGCCGGGCACCCCGGGGTACGAGCTGAAGGACGTGGTCGCGCGGGTGCGGCCGGACCTGCACATCACCAAGCCGGTGAACAGCGCCTTCTACGGCACCCCCGACCTGGACGCCTGGCTCCGGGAGCGGGGCGCCCGGCAGGTGGTGATCGTCGGGATCATGACCAATGTGTGCAACGAGACGACGGCGCGGATGGCGGGCAACCTCGGGTACGACGCGATCTTCCCGACCGATGCCATGCACACCTTCGACATGGTCGGCCCGGACGGGGTGACCGTCCCGGCCGCCGAACTCGCCCGGGCCACCGCCACGGTGCTGCACGCGATGCGGTTCGCGAAGGTGGTCACCACCGGGGCCGTCCTGGCGGCGGCCACGACCGCATCGGCTGCGGCGATCGGTTGACCGGACGGCCCGGGCCGTCCGGTCGACCGGCTGGAGAGCCAGCGTGCCGGAGAGTCAGCCGATCAGCGCGCCGTAGGCCGTCCGCTCCACCGCGTTGAGCAGGACGACGCTCCGCCCCGGCCCGGTGGCCACCGCGTGGAGCCGGGCCAACGCCTCCGCCTCGGTGGGTAGTTCGAGCCCCAGGGCGGCAGCCGCCGCGTCCCGCTCGGCGAGCAGGCCGGGCTCGTCCTCCAGGTACTGCTCGGCCGCCTCGGCACTCTCCTCGGCCGTGAAGTCCGGGCAGTCCCGCCACCACGGCACGGTCAGCAGCAGCCGGACCAGCTCCGGCAGACCGATCGCCACCAGGGCGGCGCCGCCCTCGGAGTCGGCGTAGAGGACGGGCCGCTCCTCGCCGCCGGCCCCGCAGAAGAAGTAGGTGCCGCCCGCGCCGTCGCCCGCGATCGGCTCCAACGGCTCGCCGGAGGCCAGCACGACCTCCTCCACGTGCTCCGTCCGCCCGAGGTCGAAGTCGCCCGGCCAGAGCAGGAAGTCGGCGGCGACGGCGGTGGCCCGGACGGCGGCGAGCAGCGAGTACGTCATGCCCGCCACCCTAGGCGCCCGCGCCGACAGCCCGGGTCCGGCGGAACGGCCCGGCGGCGGCCCCTCACCCCACCCGCTCGGCCGGGGAGGCCTCCCAGGTCCGCGCAGGTCACCGGTCACGTGGTGGACGCCGTCCGCGTCCGGACGCCCGTCCCGGGTGAGCACCCGGACGTCGTGGCCGGCCGCGCGCGGCAGCGGCAGGACGTACCCGCCGGGGGCTCAGCCCTTCTTGGAGAGGAAGTCGTACGCGCCGGCCGCGACGTCGTCCAGGTACGGGCCGGCCTGGTACATCGGGTCACCGGTGTGCTTGCCCACCGAGACGTTGCTGACCAGCGCCGGCTTGCCGTCCTTGACGGCCAGCCAGCCGCCGCCGCTGGAGCCCGCGGTCATGGTGCAGCCGATGACCAGCATCGGCGGACGCGTGGGCTCGTACGACAGCCGGCCCGGCTTGCCGCTCTCGCAGCGGTTCAGCTCCATGCCGTCGTACGGCGGGGCGGCCGGGTACCCGTACTCGCTGATGCTCAGCTGGTCGCGCGGGGCGTTGAACCAGACCGGCACCGCACCTCCGACCGTCTCCTCCAGCGACTTGGCGCCGTCCGCGGGCTTCACCCGGACGATCGCGAAGTCGTAGTGGGTGGCCGCGTCGCCGGTCTTGCCGCCCTCGGCCTTCCACTGCGGGGAGGTCACGGCCTGCGTGGCGCCCCAGATGCCGAACGGCGCGTACTGGGACTCGTCCGCCTGCTTGCCGCCGCTCAGCGCGGCGTTGCTGTTGAAGGCCGGGATGAAGGTGATGTTGCTGTAGAACGAACCGCCCTTGCCCTGGTGGACGCAGTGGCCGGCCGTCCAGACCAGGTTGCTCTTGCCGGGGTGGGCCGGGTCGGCCACCACGGTCGCGGAGCACTGCGCGTGGTTCAGGCCGGCCGCGGCCGCCGGACCGGCGCCCGGCGCGTCGGCGAACAGCTTCCCGTGCACGGCGAGCTTGGTGTACGGGTGCTGCAGGGGTTGGGCGTTGACGGTCTTCGGCAGCGGGTCGTTGCCGTTGTCGGCCGGCTGCGCCGGCGGCTGGGCCGGCTGGGCGGACGGCTGCCCGGGCTGCGCGGGCGGCTGGGCCGGTGCCTGGGACGGCTGCTGCGGAGCCACGGGCGGCTGCGAAGGCTGCTTGGGCGGGGCCGGGGCCTGCGAGGCCGGCTGCTGGGTGCCGGACGCCTTCGGCGCCGCCGGCGTGGTCGGGTGCCCCGGCTGGGTAGGCTGGCCGGCCGGCGGCTTGGTGCCCGGCGCCGAGGTGGCGGGCCCGGGAGGCGACGGCTGGGCCGGGGCCGGGGCCTGGGTGCCCGCGGGCTGCGGGGCCGGCGGCGCGATCGGCTCGTCCGGCTTGGCCTGGAGCAGCTTCTCCAGGGTCCAGAAACCCTTGGTGGCGGCCGGGAGGGCGTAGTCCTTCGCCCACTTCTCCCAGTCCTCGAACTTCCACTTCTTCAGGTCGTCGAGATTGGACGGGAGGCCGAGATCGGGCGCGCCCGCCACGGCGGCGGAGTCGGCCGAGCTGTTGTCCGGCCCGCACGCCGAGGTGCCGAGCAGGGTGAGCGCGAGGACCGACGCCCCGAGAACGGCCCGAGCGGAACGCGTGGTTCTACCTGACGATGACATGAACTTCTGAATCCCCCTGTGTGAAAACGCGCGGCGCCGACAGAGCGGCGCCGCGGTGCGCGGGGGAGTATTCCACTGACCGTCAGGCGCGGGCGCACCCGCCCCCGCTACCGGCCGACCGCGCCGTCAAGCTGTTCACGAAGGATGTCGGCGTGACCGGCGTGCCGGCCGGTCTCCTCGATCATGTGGACCAACAGCCACCGCATGGACGGCGCAGGGGCGTTGGGGCGCAGCGAGCGAACGCCGGGCCGGTCGAGGTGACCGGCCGCGGCGGCGATCACCTCGTTGGCCCGGGCGATCGCGGCCCGGTAGTCGGCGACCGATCCGGCCACCGACTCGTCGCCGGGCGAGGGCGCGTCGTCGTCCCGCGGTTCGCCGCCCTCGCCGCGGTACGCCCAGAGGAACCAGTTGAGTTCGACCGCGGTGAGGTGCCGGACCAGCCAGAGCAGACTGGTGCCGGAGGCGACGCCGGGGCGGCGGGCGTCCTCGTCCGTGAGGCCGTCGGTCTTGCCGATGACGGCTTCGCGCAGGTAGTCGAGAAAGGTCAGCAGGGTGCTCGGTTCGTCGGCCTCGATGCCGGGCGGGCGGACGTCACTGGGCTTGCCGGCGGCGGTGGTGTCGGTCACATCCCCACCCTAGTGGCGCTGCGTCAGATCGGTTCCGGAGGAAGGAACCTCCCGGAGAAACCACGTCGACGCGGGCCCCGGTTCGTGGCAGGCTCGGCCGCCGCGACCACCGACCCCAGAGGGAGCCGTTCCACCGTGCGCCGAAACCTCCTGCTCGCCGCCGCCCTGACCGCCGCCGCGCTGACCGCGCTCACCGGCTGCGACGGCGGCGACCGGGCCACCGCCTCCGCCGGCACCGGCGGGCCGGCAGCCTTCGACCCGGCGGAGGCGGTGGCGAAGGCGGGCAAGGAGCCGTACGCGGTCTCGGTCCGGGGCACCGGCGGCGTCGGCGACGGCGTGATCACCGCGCGGCAGAACCTCAACACGGTGTACACCGGCCACCGGGAGATCAAGCGGCCCGACGGCACGACCCTGGAGTTCGTCACCACCGCCGACGCCGAGTACGTCCGCGGCCACGACGCCACCGGCTCCTGGCTGAGGACCCGGCGGTCCGGCGAGGGCTCGGAGGGCTCGGTGTTCGACTTCGGAGGCTACGCCTCGGTGCTGCTGGCCGAGGGCCCGGCCGCCCGCAAGGGCATGGAGACCCGGGACGGCGTACCGGTCTTCCACCTCGCCGGGCATCTGGACCAGGACCAGCTCGCCCGGGCGTCCGGCGCGACGAGCTCGGCGGCGAAGCTCCAGGGCGTCACCGGCCTCGACCTGGACCAGTGGATCGACGCGCAGGGGCGGACCCGCTACGTCGAGGAACGGCTGACCGTGGACGGGAAGCCGGTGGTCGCCAAGATCGCCTTCAGCGACTTCGGCCCGGCCGAGATCTTCGCCGCCCCGACCGGGACCATCGTCTGACCGCGTCCGGCAGGGCGGCGCGGCCGCGTCACGGCAGGCCGTCACCGCCGGGCCCGCCCCGGCGGACCGTCACCACCCCTGGTGGTGGACCCAGTCCGCGAGGTGGCGCGCGCAGTCGTCGACGGACTCCCGCCAGCTGTGCGCCGCGCCCTCGCCGGCCTCGTCGCTGACGTGCTTCACCAGGCGCACGGGCAGTCCGGCCCGGTGGGCGACGGTGGCGACGGCGTAGCCCTCCATGTCGACGAGGTCCGCGTGCTCGGCGAGGCGGTCGCGGGCGGCCGCGCCGGAGACGAAGAGGTCACCGGTGGCCAGCACCGGGCCGTCGCCCTTGCCGACCATCAGCGGGGCGCCGTAGGTGCGGCCGGTGAGCTCCAGCAGGGCGGGGCTGTCGAGGTCGTGCTGGATCACCTGGACGACCGTGTGGGTGCCCTCCCAGCCGGGGCGCAGGGCCCCGGCGGTACCGATGTTGACCACCTCGCTGGGGTGCTCGCCGCGGGCGAGGACGGTCGCCAGCGCGGCGGCCGCGTTGACCTTGCCGATGCCGGTCAGCAGGACCGGAAGCCGGTCCCCCAGGTACACGGCCTCCTCCCGGACGGCGACGACGAGCAGCGGGCGGTCGGCGGTGATCGTTCCCAGAAGGCGCATGCCGCCATGGTACGGACGGCCCCTCCCGGAGGCCCGGACGGCACAACCGGACCCCTCCCCTCCGGCTGTCCGGGGAACCGCATAGGGTGCATCCCGCGTCGACCCGATCACCGCCCGCCCCCACCGCCGGGGCGGCGGTCCCGGACGGCACTCGGCGGCGCCGGCACCGCTGATCGGAAGAACGCCCGCGGAGCGGGCCCGGAGCACGGGCCCGGAGCACGGGCCCGGAGATGCTCAAGATCGGCGCAAGTCGGGTGTGGCCGCGGGGAGTGACGGCCATACTGCTGGCACAGGCCGGGCCCCGGAGGACGGAGCCCGCCACAGGGGAGGGTGAGGCCGGTGGCGACACCAGTACGTACGGAGCGGCCCCGCACGGTGGCGCCGGCTCGGCCGGGCGGACCGGCCGCGGTCCGCCGGACCGGCCCGGTGGGGCGGCTGAGGCAGGCCACCCGGACGGCACCGGGCCGGCTGCGGCTGGCCGGCGCCCTGCTGACGGTGCTCACCGTGGCGTTCGGCGCGCTCACCGCCTGGCAGGTCAACTCCCGCGCGCAGGCGGCGGAGCGGGTGGTCTCCTACAGCCAGCCGCTGAGCCAGGCGGCCGCCGACATCCACCGTTCGCTGGCCGACGCGGACACCACGGCGGCCACCGGCTTCCTGCTGGCGGGCGCCGAGCCGAAGGCCGTCCGGGACCGCTACGAGAAGGACCTCGCGACGGCGTCCCGGCTGATCGCCGAGGCGGCGGCGCGGACCACCGCCTCCTCCCCCGCCCAGGGCTGGCTCACCGCGCTCAACCAGCAGGTCCCGGTGTACGCCGGGCTGGTGGAGAGCGCGCGGGCCGACAACCGCCAGGGCTTCCCGCTCGGCGGCGCCTACCTGCGCTACGCCTCGGACCAGATGCGCACCGTGCTGCTGCCGGCCGCCGCCGCCCTCAGCGCCGCCGAGAACCAGGCCCTCGCGGACGACTACGCCGAGGCCAGGGCCGTCCCGTGGGCCGCGTACGGGCTGGGCGTGCTGGCGCTCGCGGCCCTGGTGGGGGTGCAGATGACGCTGTACCGGCGGACCAACCGGGTGTTCAACGTCGGGCTGGTCGGCGCGACCGCCGCCGTGCTCTCCGCGGTGCTCTGGCTGACGGTGACCGGGACGGGCGCGAACTCCGCGCTGCACGCCAGCGAGCGCGAGGGCGCCGGTCCGCTGCGGGCGCTCAACGCCGCCCGGGTCGACGTGCTGACCGCCCGGCTGGCGGAGAACCTGCACTTCGTCGCCCGCGGCTCCAGCACCCAGTACGCGGACCTCTGGGCGAGGACCACCGAGCACCTGTCCGCCGCGAACGCCCCGGCCGACCGGTACTCCGGCACCCTGCCGGACGCCCGGCGGCTGGCCCCGACGGACGCCCGGGCCGCCATCGACGAGGCGCAGCGGCAGTACCAGCAGTGGCGCGAACGACACCTGACGGCGAGCACCTTGGAGAACGCCGACGCGGACTACCAGGGCGCGCTGGACGCCACGGTGACCGTCAAGGAGGCGGACGTGCCGAACAGCGCCGACGCCGCGTTCAACGCCGTCGACCAGGCGCTGGCCCGGGCCGCCGACACCGAGCTGCGGCAGTTCAAGCGGGCCGCCGAGGGCACCGACGGGGACCTGCGCACCGCCGCCGCGGCGGTCGCGGTGCTGGCCCTGGTGGCGGCCGCCTCGGCGGTCCGCGGCCTCGGCCGCCGACTGGCCGAGTACCGGTAGAGGGGGGACGGACACGATGGGCAAGACCACGGTACGGGCCAGGTCGGTGACGGCGGTGGCGCTGCTGGCGTCCTGCGCGGCGTTGCTCGGCGCGGGCGCTCCGCAGGGCGCCGCCCTGCCGCCGGCCGCCCCCGCGCGGCCGGCGCAGGCACCGCTGCAGGAGCAGGCCGGCAACGACTGCGACGTCTACCGGAGCGTGCCGCCGAGCAGCGAGGACGGCCCGGCGGTGAAGGCCATCAAGGCCAAGCGCAGCCTGGTGATCGGCGTCGACCAGAACAGCTTCCGCTGGGGTTCCCGCAACCCCAACACGGGCCAGATCGAGGGCTTCGACATCGACCTCGCCCGGGCGATCGGCGCCGCCGTGATGGGCGACCCGGACAAGGTGACCCTCAAGGCGGTCCCCACCGCCGAGCGGGTCAAGTTCGTCCAGGAGGGCCGGGTCGACCTGATCGTCCGGACCATGACCATCACGTGTGACCGGCTCCAGCAGGTCGCCTTCTCCAAGCCCTACTTCACCACCAGCCAGCGCGTCGTGGTCCCCCGGTCGTCCCCGGCGAAGACCATCGACGAGGCGGTGGACGGCAAGACCGTCTGCGCGGCGACCAGTTCCTCGGCCGAGGACGAGCTGAAGGCCCGGCCGAAGGTCGGGAAGATCGTCTCGGTGGAGAACCACCTCGACTGCCTGGTGCTGATGCAGCTCGGCAAGGTCGACGCGACCATGACCGACGACGGCCTCGCGGCCAGCCAGGCCGCCCAGGACCAGACGGTGCGCCTGGTGGACGGCGAGGTCAGGCCCGCGGTGATGGGCATCGCGATGCTCAAGAACAGCACCGACCTGACGGCCCGGGTGAACCAGGTGCTCGCCGACTACCACGCGAGCGGCGCCTGGCGGGCGGGCTACGACCGCTGGCTCAAGCCGTACATGCTGAACGACGCGGAGCACTACTGGCCGACGCAGCGTTGACCGGCACGGTCGCGGCGGTCCCGGCGGGGCGTCCGGGGTGTCCCGGGGTGTCCGGCGCGGTCCGGCCGGGCGGCGCCGCGTAGACGGCTCGTTGACGCCCGGGACCGGTCCGGACCTGCGGCCACAGGCTAGGGTCGGGGCGGATCGCCCCGGGACCGGGAAGCACGGAACAAGGGCCCGCCCCACGCGGACCAGGGAAACGCAGGACAGGGAAACGCAGGGCACGCACACGCAGGGCAGGGAAACGCAGGACCGCGGAACCAGGACAGAGACGAAGGAGACAGGGCGTTGGCAGCTTCCGCTGGCCCGGTGCTGAACCGGGAGGAGGTGGACCGTGCGCTGGCGCGCCTCGGCGCGGACCGCGACGCGGTCGAGTCGGCGCTGCTCTCGCTCCAGGACCACCCGGGCCTTCGGCTGCTCGACGGCGCCGCGCTCACCGGGCGGACGCAGGAGCGCTGGTCCGTCGCCGGACAGGGACTGCCGCTGCTCTGGGCGCTCTTCGACCGCTACTCGGAGGCGCTGGCCTCGGCCCGCGCGGTGCGCGCCCGGAAGAGCCGGCCGGGCGGCGCCGAACTCGCCGAGCTGAGCGAGCTGCTGACCGGCGAGGCGGTCACCGTGCCCGGCGGCGCGGTACCGGACGGCCCGCACCTGCTCGGCGCGCCCGCCAAGCTGGTCGAGCGGATCAGCCTGGACGACCTGATGACCAGGATGAACTCCTGGTACGCCACCGTGCTGGAGGTGGTGAGCGCCGCCGACGCCGTCTGGTCGGCGCTGCCGGCCCGGATCGACCTGCTGCTGGCCGAACTGCGCCGGGTGCAGACACTGGCCGGCTCGCTCGGCGTGCACACCGGCAGCCACCCGCTCGGCGACGACCTGGCGGGGCTGGAGACCGATCTGACGGAGCTGCGGACCGAGGTCCGCGACGACCCGCTGGCGCTCTGGCGGCCGGCCCGGGTACCGGCCCAGCGCGGCACCCGCCCGGACGGCACCGCGCTCGCCACCCCGTCCGGCGTGGTGGACACCGAGCGCTTCGACCGCGCCGGGCGGGCGCTGGACGGCGTCCGGGTGGAGCTGGAGGACCTGCTGCGACTGCGCGACGACGCGGAGGAGCGGCTGCAGGGCGTCGGCGACCTGCTGCAACGGGCGGACGCCACCCTGGCGGAGGCCCGCCGGGCGCGCGGCGAGGTGCTGGCGAAGATAGCCGCCACCGAGGTGCCGGCCGTGCCGGGGCCGGCCTCGGCCCTGCGCGAACGGATCGTGCTGGCGCTGGAGTTGCGTCAGAGCGGCCAGTGGCACCGGCTGGCGCCGCTGCTGGACGCGCTGGAGGACGCGGCCGCCAAGGAGCTGGGCCGGGCCCGGCAGTCGCTGACCGAGGTCACCCAGCCGCTGGCCGTCCGGGCCGAACTGCGGGGGCGCCTGGACGCGTACAAGGCGATGGCGGCCCGGCTGCGGGTGGCCGAGGACCCGGTGGTGATCGAGCGGTACGAGAAGGCGCGCTGGCTGCTCTGGAGCGCGCCCTGCGACCTGCGGGCGGCGGCCGGCGCCGTGGCCCGCTTCCAGCAGTCACTGCGGCCCGCGCAGGCCGAGCCGCCCGGCGGGCCGGTCGACGGACAGACACAGCAACAGGGACTGGGGGGCTGAGGTTCATGGCGCAGGCGTGCGTGCGGCCGGAGTGCACCGGCGACGGGACGATCGACCCGGACGGCTACTGCGACGAGTGCGGGCTCGCTCCGGCGGGCGCCTCCTCGGCGGGCGGTACCTCGGCGGGGGCGAGCGGTGTCCCGGCGGAGGCGGCGGGCCCGTCGGCGGCGCGGCCGGCCGGTACCTCCTCGGTGAGGACAGCAGCGGCGGGCCCCGGTTCGCCGTGCCCCCGGGAGTGTTCCGGGACCATCGACGACGACGGCTACTGCGACGAGTGCGGCCTGACCGCGCCCGGCGGTGACACCGGGCTGACCCAGCCGTACGTGCCGTCCGCCCGGCTCGACCCCGACTCGGCGCGCTCCACCCGCACCGGTTCGTCCCGTTCGATGTCCGGCCGCTCCCGCTCGCACCGCTCCACCCGGACCGGCAGCGCCCGCTCGGTGTCGGTGCGCAGCAGCCGGGGCAGCGTCAGCGCGGGCACCCGCCACCGGCTCGGCGCCGGTCTGGTGACGGTGCCGACCGTACCGGCGGCCGATCCGGCCCGGGCGGTGCTGGCCAACCCGGAGGTGCCGGAGCGCAAGCGGTTCTGCTCCAAGTGCGAGACCCCGGTGGGCCGGGAGAAGAACGGCCGGCCGGGGCGCCCCGACGGCTTCTGCACCAAGTGCGGCACGCCGTACTCGTTCACGCCCAAGCTCCGCCGGGGGGACCTGGTCGGCGGACAGTACGAGGTGGTGGGCTGCCTGGCGCACGGCGGGCTCGGCTGGATCTACCTGGCGGTGGACCGGCGGGTCAACGACAAGTGGGTGGTCCTCAAGGGCCTGCTGGACACCGGCGACGAGGACGCGCTCGCGGTGGCCGTCGCCGAGCGGCGCTTCCTCGCCGAGGTGGACCACCCCAACATCGTGCGCATCATCAACTTCGCCGAGCACCCGGACCTGCGCACCGGCTCCACCGACGGCTACATCGTGATGGAGTACGTCGGCGGCAAGTCGCTCAAGGACATCGCCAACGAGCGCCGGACACCGGACGGCCGGCGGCTGCCGCTGCCGGTGGAGCAGGGGATCGCGTACGCGCTGGAGGCGCTGCCCGCGCTCGGGTACCTGCACGGCCGGGGCCTGGTCTACTGCGACTTCAAGATCGACAACGTGATCCAGAGCGGCGACGCGCTCAAGATCATCGACATGGGCGCGGTCCGCCGTCTCGACGACGACGGCCCGATCTACGGCACCATCGGCTACCAGGCCCCGGAGATCGCCACCGACGGCCCCTCCCCCGCCTCCGACCTCTACACGGTGGCCCGCACCCTGGCCGTACTCACCTTCGACTTCCAGGGCTACAGCACCACCTACCGCGACAGCCTGCCCGGCCCCGAGTCGGTGCCGGCCTTCGCCGCGTTCGAGTCGTACTACCGCTTCCTGGTCCGCGCCACCGATCCGGATCCGGCCCGCCGCTTCGGCTCCGCCGAGGAGATGGCCGACCAGCTCACCGGCGTGCTGCGCGAGGTGCTGGCACTCCAGGACCAGCGGCCCAGGCCCGCGCCCTCCACCCTCTTCGGCCCGGAACTGCGGGTGGTCGACAACGAGTTGGTGCTCCCGTCGGTCACCCCCGGCGAGCTGCTGGTGACCGCGCTGGACCCGGCCGCCGCCGCCCTGTCGCTGCCCGTCCCCCGGGTCGACCCGGGCGACCCGAACGCCGGCTTCCTGGCCACCCTGCTGGCGGCCGACCCGGCGGAGGCCCTCACCGCGCTGGCCGGCGCCCCCGCCGACTCCGCCGAGCGCCGGCTGCGCGAACTGCGCGCCCACCTCGAACTGCGGGCCCGCGCCGACTCCGACCGGACGCTGACCGCGCTGGAGAAGGACCACCCGGACGACTGGCGGGTGGTCTGGTACCGCGGCCTCACCGCCCTGGTCGACTCCCTCCGCAGCCCGCACGACGGCCCCGACGAGACGAGGCTGCGCGCCGCGGCCGAGGCCTTCGACGCCGTCTACGACGCCTTCCCGGGCGAGAGCGCGCCGAAGCTCGCCCTCGCGATCTGCGCCGAACTGCTCGGCGACGGCGGCGACGCGGCCGAGCTCTACCGCCTGGTGTGGACCACCGACCAGGCCTACCTCAGCGCCGCCTTCGGCCTCGCCCGGGTGCTCCTCGCCGACGGGGACCGGACCGGCGCCGTCCGGGTGCTGGAGTCGGTGCCCGCCACCTCCAGCCAGTTCACCGCCGCCCGGATCGCCGCCGTCCGGGCCCGGCTGCGCGAACGGCCCGCCACCGACCCGCTCGGCGCCGACCTCGGCGCGTCCTCCGAGCAGCTCACCGCGCTGCGGCTCGACGACCGGACCCGTGAGGAGCTCTCCGTCGAGGTGCTCGACGCCGCGCTCGGCTGGGTGACGGCCGGTTCGCCCGGCGGCACCGGCGCACCCGAGGCGACCGGCGAGGCCGGCGGCACGGAGGTGGCCCGGGTGACCGGCGGCACGGAGGTGGCGCGGGTGGCCGGCGGGGCCGATGGGGCCGGTGTGGTCACCGTGCTCGGACGGCCGGCCGCCGAACGGGAACTGCGGCTCGCACTGGAGCAGTCCTACCGGGTACTCGCCCGGTTGGCCGACCGGGCCGAGATCAGGATCGAGATGGTGGAGCGGGCCAACCGTGCCCGCCCCAGGACGTGGGTGTAGCCAATGCCGCAGCAGACCGTGTGCCAGAGCTGTTCCGAGCCGCTGGACCAGGAGGACTCCTATTGCGGCTCCTGCGGCGCGAGCCGGAACGGCCGGCCGGCTCCGGGCGCGATGCCCGCGAGCTGGTCCGCCGCGCAGGGCGCCGACGGCGCGGACCACGCGCCGACCGTCCCGGTGCCGGTGGTGTCCGGCGCCGCCGCGCCCGGGGCCGCGGTACCCGCGCAGGGCGGGCCCGGGTGCGTCCACTGCGGCCTGCCGCAGGTCACCTCCGACGGCTACTGCGAGGCCTGCGGCGGCGCCCAGCCTCGTCCGCGCGACCACATGGAGAAGGCCCTCGGGGGCGTCGCCGGGGTCAGCGACCGGGGCCTGCGCCACCACCGCAACGAGGACTCGTTCACCGTCGCCGCCTCCTCGCTGCCGGGCGGCGAACCGGTCGTGGTGGCCGTGGTCTGTGACGGGGTCTCCTCCTCGGACCGGCCCGACGAGGCCTCCGAGACCGCCGTCGACGCCGCGTCCGAGTCGCTGCTGACCGCGCTGGAGGCCGGCCGCGACTTCGATGCCGCGATGCGCGGGGCGATCGCCGCCGCCGCCGCCGCCGTCGCCGCCCTCGCCGAGGACGGCGCCTCGCCCGCGCGGCCCGACCTCAACGCCCCCGCCTGCACCTACGTCAGCGCGATAGCGTCCGGCGGCCGGGTCACCATCGGCTGGGTCGGCGACACCCGGGCGTACTGGATCCCGGACGACCGGGTCGCCGCCGAGCCGTTCCGGCTCACCCAGGACGACTCCTGGGCCGCCCGGATGGTCGAGGCCGGGCTGATGGGCGAGGCCGAGGCCTACGCGGACCCGCGCGCCCACGCCATCACCGGCTGGCTCGGCGCGGACGCGGAGGAGGTGGTCCCGCACACCCTGGACTTCACCCCGCACGTCCCCGGTGTCCTGCTGATCTGCACCGACGGCCTCTGGAACTACGCCGAGGCCGCCACCGACCTCGCCCACTACGTCCGTCAGGACGCCCGGACCGAGCCGCTCGCCGCCGCCCGGACCCTGGTGAAGTTCGCGGTCGCGGCCGGCGGGCACGACAACATCACCGTCGCCGTCCTGCCGATCGACCCGCCGGCCGGACTGGCCGGTGCCGGGCGGCCGGACGCCGAGGACGAACGGACCGCCACGGCGGTGGACCTGCCGGTGGTCCGCCCCGCGGCCGCGCCGGCCTCCCCCGCCCCGGTGCCCTCCCCGGCCGGTGCCCCGGCGGACGGGGACGAGGAGGAGCACGACCCGACGCTGCCGGACCTGCCGGTGATCGGCTCGCCCGCCGCGCCCCTGCCGCCCGTCCCGCCGGTTCCCCCCGCCCCGCCGGGCCTCCCGCCGCAGCCGCCGCGCCCCCCGCTGGGCTGACCCCCGGCCGCCGCCCACCCCCACCGACCGCCCACCCCCACCGACCGTTCGCACCGACCGACCACCCGACGGGAGCCACCGGCCCATGGCAACACTGGCTAAGCCGAACCTGCCCAGGTTCGACGTGGACATCTTCCAGAACGCGTTCCTCGCCGACGGCGCCCGCGAGGTGAACGCCATCGTCACCGTCACCGCGACCGGCGGCGGCACCTCTGGCGGACGCCCGCTCGGGGTGACCGACAGCGGACCGCTGGACGCGGGAGCGCACTCCGCCGCCGTGGTGATCATGGTGGACTGCTCCGGCTCGATGGACTACCCGGCCAGCAAGATGCGCGGCGCCCGGGAGGCCACCGCCGCCGCCATCGACACCGTCCGCGACGGCGTCGCCTTCGCCGTGGTGGCCGGCACCCACGAGGCCCGGGACATCTACCCCGGCGACGGCACCCTCGCGGTCGCCTCGGCGGCCACCCGGGCCCAGGCCAAGGAGTCGCTGCGCCGGCTCAGCGCGGCCGGCGGCACCGCGATGGGCACCTGGCTCGCCAAGGCGGACACGCTCTTCCTCACCCGCCGCGACATCGCCATCCGGCACGCCATCCTGCTCACCGACGGCAAGAACGAGCACGAGTCGCCGGCCGACCTGGAGCGCGTCATCGAACGGGTATCCGGCCACTTCACCGCCGACTGCCGGGGGGTGGGCACCGACTGGCGGGTGGACGAACTGCGCAAGATCTCCTCCGCGCTGCTCGGCACCGTCGACATCGTCGCCGAACCGTCCGGCCTGGCCGAGGACTTCCGCGCCATGATGGAAGGCGCCATGGGCAAGCAGGTCGCCGATGTCGCGCTGCGGATCTGGACGCCCGCCAACGCCGTGGTCACCTTCGTCAAGCAGGTCGCCCCCACCGTGGAGGACCTGACCGGCCGCCGCACCGAGGCCGGTCCCCGGGCCGGCGACTACCCGACCGGGTCCTGGGGCGACGAGAGCCGCGACTACCACGTCTGCGTGGAGGTCCCGGCCGCCGCCGTCGGCAACGAGATGCTCGCCGCCCGGATCAGCCTCGTCCTGCCGCCGCTGAGCGGGAACACCCCCGAGGTGCTGTCCCAGGGCCTGGTCAAGGCGGTCTGGACGGACGACCTGGCCTCGTCCACCCGGATCAGCCCGCAGGTCGCCCACTACACCGGGCAGGCCGAGCTGGCCTCGTCGATCCAGGAGGGCCTGGAGGCGCACCGCGCCGGGGACGTCGACCGCGCCACCGCCAAGCTCGGCGCCGCCGTCCGGATCGCGCACGCGACCGGGAACGAGGGCACGTTCAAGCTGTTGCAGAAGGTGGTGGATGTGGTCGACCCGAAGGAGGGTACGGTTCGGTTCCGTAAGAATGTGAGTGAGGCCGACTCGATGACCCTTGAGACCCGGTCGACCAAAACCGTCCGTGTGAAGAAGTGACCGCTGAAGTACCGGTCGGGCCGCGGCCCGGCCGGACGCTGCCCCAGCTGGCTGGAAACGAGGGGGGACCTGATGCCGATCTGCCCGAGGGGGCATGAGTCGCAGGCCGAGGACTGGTGCGACTTCTGCGGCTTCCCGATGACACCGCCGCCGCCGATCCCGCCGCCGCCCGGCACGCTTCCGGGCGGGCCCGGGGCGCAGCACGGCGGTCCCGACGGTCTCGGCGGGGCGGGGGCGCACGGCGGTCACGGCGGGCCCGGGCCGCAGCACGGCGGTCACGGACACCCGGGTCACGGCGGCACGCCGTTCGGCGGGCCGGTGCAGCCGGGTGCCGGCCGGCCGGCCGCGCCGGGCTTCCCCGACCTCACCGAGGGCCTGGTGATCTGCCCGATCTGCCGCAGCCCGCAGACCGGGCGGTTCTGCGAGGAGTGCGGGTACGACTACGACCTCTCCTCGCCCTCGCAGCGCCGGCCCCCGGCCCCCGGCCCGCACCCGGCGGGCCCGCCCCCGACCGGGCAGCCCCCGCTCAACATCCCGGCGTCGTACGGCGGCCCGCAGCCGCCCAGCCAGCCGCCGCACCTCCAGGAGCAGGCAGGGCCCGGCTACGGCTACCCGCAGCCGGCGGCCAGCCCGTTCCCGGGGCCGCCGTACCAGGAGGCCTCCTACCAGGAACGCCCGTACCAGGAGCAGCCGCGCGAGGACTCCGGACCGGTCTACGCCCAGCCCGGTCCGACCGGGCGCGGCGGGGAGTTCGGCACCTCGTTCAACCTGGCTCCGCCGGTCGCCCCGCACGGTCAGCAGGCCCCACCGGTCCAGCACCCGGTCCAGCACCCGGAGCAGGTCCAGCAGGCCCAGCAGCCGCCGTACCAGCCCGCCCCGCCCGAGCCGGTGCGGACCAACTGGATCGCGGTGGTCTCGGCCGACCGCGACTACTTCACCGACATGATGGCGCGCAGCGGGCCGGAGGCGACGGGTCTCTTCTTCCCGCCGTACTGCCCCGAGCGGCGCATCCCGCTGACCGGCCGCGGCCAGCTGCGGATCGGCCGGCGCAGCCAGCACCGCGGCACCGTGCCGGAGATCGACCTCTCCGTCCCGCCGGAGGACCCGGGCGCCTCGCACCAGCACGCGCTGCTCGCCGAACAGGCGGACGGCAGCTGGGTGCTGGTCGACCAGGACTCCACCAACGGCACCACGATGAACGGCGGCGCCGAGACGCTCGCCCCGCACACCGCGATCCCGCTGAACGACGGCGACCGGATCCACATCGGGGCGTGGACGACCATCACCCTGCACCGCGCCTGACTCCGGACACCGGCGGGGCCGGACGGGAGCCCCCTCCACCCCCGCACCCGCCCGACGGGGACGAGGGGGGCGCAGCCCGCGGGGGGGGA
>NZ_JBHYYB010000048.1:0-22280 GCF_042752535.1 Kitasatospora sp. NPDC059327
GCGAAGGACATCTTCTCCAAGTACCTCAAGGGCTCGCTGCCGTTCCACCCGGACGACCTCAAGGAGCACGACGGCTCCGTCGAGGCCACGGTGGTGGCGATGATCCAGGCGGTCGTCGAGCGGATGTACACCGAGACCGAGGAGAACCGCTTCCTGGAGGTCACCTACGCCAACGGTGACAAGGAGGTCCTGTACTTCAAGGACTTCAACTCCGGCGCGATGATCCAGAACATCGTCGACCGCGCGAAGAAGATGGCCATCAAGGACTTCCTCGACCACGGTCAGCGCGGTCTGCGCGTCTCCCACCTGCTCGCCGCCTGCGTGGACGAGTTCAAGGAGAACGAGGACCTGCCCAACACCACCAACCCGGACGACTGGGCCCGGATCTCCGGCAAGAAGGGCGAGCGGATCGTCTTCATCCGCACGCTGGTCACCGGAAAGCAGGGCGCCGAGTCCGGCCGCTCGATCGACACCGTCGCCAACACCGGGCAGTACCTGTAACCGAACCACTCCGGGCCGCCGGCAGCGGTCCCCGGAACTGCACGCTCCCCGTCCGGCTGTGGCGCCTCGCGGCCCCACAGCCGGACGGCGCGTCTCGGGGCCCGCCTGTCGGTGCCGCGTTCTAGGCTCGATCCACCGTTCGCGGGCACACGGCCGGCGCCGGTGTTGTTCAGCGGTACGTCAGCGTGTTCCGCCCGTGGGGGGCGGCGCACCGGGCAAGGAGGGCCGCATGACCGTACGGCGCGTGATGGGCATCGAGACCGAGTACGGAATCTCCGTACCCGGGCACCCCAACGCCAACGCCATGCTCACCTCGTCCCAGATCGTCAACGCGTACGCGGCGGCGATGCACCGGGCTCGGCGGGCCCGCTGGGACTTCGAGGAGGAGAATCCGCTGCGCGACGCCCGGGGCTTCGACCTCGCGCGCGACGTCGCGGACGCCAGCCAGCTGACCGACGAGGACATCGGCCTCGCGAACATCATCCTCACCAACGGCGCGCGGTTCTACGTGGACCACGCGCACCCCGAGTACAGCTCGCCCGAGGTGACCAACCCGCGCGACGCCGTGCTCTGGGACAAGGCCGGCGAGCGGATCATGGCGGCCGCCGCCCAGCGCGCCCTGGAACTGCCCAACGGGCAGACCATCCACCTCTACAAGAACAACACCGACAACAAGGGCGCCTCCTACGGCACCCACGAGAACTACCTGATGAAACGGGCGACGCCGTTCGCCGACATCGTCCGTCACCTGACCCCGTTCTTCGTCTCCCGCCAGGTGGTCACCGGCGCCGGCCGCGTCGGCATCGGCCAGGACGGCTCGGCGAACGGCTTCCAGATCAGCCAGCGCGCCGACTACTTCGAGGTCGAGGTCGGCCTGGAGACGACGCTCAAGCGCCCGATCATCAACACCCGGGACGAGCCGCACGCCGACGCCGAGAAGTACCGCCGGCTGCACGTGATCATCGGGGACGCCAACCTCTCCGAGATCTCCACCTACCTCAAGCTGGGGACCACCTCGCTGGTGCTGGCGATGATCGAGGACTCCTTCATCGCCGCCGACCTCGCCGTCGACCAGCCGGTGCGCACCCTGCACCGGATCTCCCACGACCCGACCCTGAAGCACCTCATCACGCTGCGCAACGGTCGGCGGCTCACCGCCGTCCAGCTGCAGCTGGAGTACTTCGAGCTGGCCCGCAAGTACGTCGAGGACCGCTTCGGCACCGACGCCGACGAGCAGACGGTCGACGTGCTGGCGCGCTGGGAGGACGTGCTGGGGCGGCTGGAGCGCGATCCGATGTCGCTCTCCCGGCAGCTGGACTGGATCGCCAAGCGGGAGATCCTGGAGGGCTACCGCAGCCGCGACGCCCTGGAGTGGGACAACTCCCGGCTTCACCTGGTAGACCTGCAGTACAGCGACGTACGGCCCGAGAAGGGGCTCTACAACCGTCTGGTGGCCCGGGGCCGGTTCGAGCGGCTGCTGACCGACGCGGAGGTCGAGCGGGCCGTCTCCAAGCCCCCGGAGGACACCAGGGCCTACTTCCGCGGGCGCTGTCTGGAGCAGTACGCGGACCATGTGGCGGCCGCCTCCTGGGACTCGGTGATCTTCGACCTGCCCGGCCGCGACTCGCTCCAGCGGGTCCCCACGCTGGAGCCGCTGCGCGGCACCCGCAACCACGTCAAGGAGCTGCTGGACCGCTGCCGCACGGCCGAGGACCTGCTCCGGGTGCTGGCCGGCGGGTAACTTTTCGATCACCACGGGTGAACGTCCGCCGAATGGGAATCATCCGGGGTGACAGCGGGTGTTGGACAGGAAGCGCCACCGCAAACCGGAAGCGGTAGTCGCCCCTTGTGTATAGGGTCGGTGCAGCAAGCAGCGACCAAACCGTGCCAGACCGATCGAGCGGGGTGAGGGAAATGGCGAGCAAGGACACCGACGGCGGCCAGCAGCGGGCGAACCGCTCCTCCGAGGAGGCCGAGGAGCAGGCCGCGGAGGCGCAGAATTCCGACGACCTCAAGGAGCGCCAGGAAAAGCTGAGCGATGACGTCGACGCGGTTCTCGACGAAATCGACGAGGTCCTTGAGTCCAATGCCGAGGATTTCGTGCGCCAGTTCGTGCAAAAGGGCGGCGAGTAGCCCCGTTCGGGCATTCAGGGAATTCACGATCGCGACCGCCGATGGCGGGCGGGCGGCAATGGCCGCCTGTCCGCCGGGCCGGCCCTCCACGCACGGACGATGATCGTCGGGCGGGTAGGGTGCGGGCAGCGCGCGCTTCAAGCTACCTGGAAGGAATCGTGTGGAAGCCAACACTCGTGGCACCGGGCGTCTACCGGCTGCCTTCCTGACCCCGGGGTCCTCGTCGTTCCTCGACTTCCTGGCCGAACACCAGCCGGAGCTGATCCCCGGTCGCCGCGGCCTGCCCGCGGGGGCGGTCGTCGAGGCCCCGCACGGGACGACGATCGTCGCGGCGGTGTTCGACGGCGGTGTGGTCCTCGCGGGTGACCGCCGGGCGACCATGGGCAACGTGATCGCCCAGCGCGACATCGAGAAGGTCTTCCCGGCCGACGAGTACAGCGCGGTGGGCATCGCCGGCACCGCCGGCCTCGCGGTCGAGATGGTCAGGCTGTTCCAGCTGGAGCTGGAGCACTACGAGAAGATCGAGGGCACCGTCCTCTCCCTGGAGGGCAAGGCCAACCGCCTCACCACCATGATCCGGGGCAACCTCGGCATGGCGATGCAGGGCCTCGCGGTCGTCCCGCTCTTCGCCGGCTACGACCTCGACCTCGGCCGCGGCCGGATCTTCACCTACGACGTCACCGGCGGCCGCTCCGAGGAGCGCGGGTTCGCCGCCACCGGCTCGGGCTCGGTCTTCGCCCGCGGCTCGATGAAGAAGCTCTACCGTTCGGGCCTGTCCGCCGAGCAGGCCTCCACCCTGGTCGTCCAGGCGCTGTACGACGCGGCCGACGACGACTCCGCCACCGGCGGCCCGGACCTCGCCCGGAAGATCTTCCCGATCGTCTCGCTGATCACCGAGGACGGCTTCCGCCGGCTCACCGAGGCCGAGGTCTCCGCGATCGCCGTGTCGATCACCGACGAGCGCCTCATCCACCCCAACGGCCCGCAGGCCCCGCTGCTCTAGCCACACGCTGCTCCGGCCACACCTACCAAGGAAGGGACGACCGCCGGTGTCGACACCGTTCTACGTCTCGCCCCAGCAGGCCATGGCGGACCGCGCGGAGTACGCCCGCAAGGGCATCGCGCGCGGTCGCAGCGTGGTCGTGCTCACCTACGCCGACGGCATCGTCTTCGTCGCGGAGAACACCTCGCGGGCGCTCCACAAGGTCTCCGAGATCTACGACAAGATCGCCTTCGCGGCGGTCGGGCGCTACAACGAGTTCGAGAACCTGCGCATCGGCGGCGTCCGCTACGCCGACCTGCGCGGGTATTCCTACGACCGGGCCGACGTCACCGCCCGGGGCCTGGCCAACGTCTACGCCCAGACCCTCGGCACCATCTTCTCCTCGGTCGGCGAGAAGCCGTACGAGGTCGAGCTGATCGTGGCCGAGGTCGGCCGCACCACGGACGACGACCAGATCTACCGGCTCACCCCGGACGGTTCGGTCGTCGACGAGAAGAACTACGTGGTGGTCGGCGGCAACGCCGACTCGATCGGCAACTACCTGGGCCAGCGCCACCGCAGCGGGCTGTCCCTGACCGACGCGATCAAGGTCGCCGTGGACTCCCTCGCCCGGGACCCCAACGGCGGCACCCCGCGCACCCTGACCCCCGAGCAACTGGAGGTGGCGGTCCTGGACCGCCAGCGCTTCCAGCAGCGCAAGTTCAAGCGGATCCTGGGCGGACAGCTCGCCCGGCTGCTGGACGGGGACGAGTCCGCCGAGGCGGACGACGACGAGAAGCCGGCGGTCGCCCCGCCGTCCGACCAGTCGGACTAGCAGTGCCTGTGGAGTCCCGTACGGCGGTCGCCCGCCGTCGTGCGGGACTCCAGTGCCCCTGCGGCGCCCCGACGGGCGTCGCGGAGGCGGTTTCGGACAGCCACCATCAGAGAATGGATGCCTCATGGACCGCCGAATTTTCGGGCTGGAGAACGAGTACGGCGTCACCTGCACGTTCCGGGGTCAGCGACGGCTGTCACCGGACGAGGTGGCGCGCTACCTCTTCCGCCGCGTTGTCTCCTGGGGCCGCAGCAGCAACGTGTTCCTGCGCAACGGTGCCCGCCTCTACCTCGACGTGGGCTCCCACCCCGAGTACGCCACCCCCGAGTGCGACGACGTCGTCGAGCTGGTGACGCACGACAAGGCGGGCGAGCGCATCCTCGAAGGGCTGCTGGTGGACGCCGAGCGGCGGTTGCACGAGGAGGGCATCGCGGGGGACGTCTACCTGTTCAAGAACAACACCGACTCGGCCGGGAACTCCTACGGCTGCCACGAGAACTACCTGGTGGCCCGGCACGGGGAGTTCTCCCGGCTGGCCGACGTGCTGATCCCGTTCCTGGTGACCCGGCAGCTGATCTGCGGCGCCGGCAAGGTGCTGCAGACCCCGCGCGGCGCGGTGTACTGCGTCAGCCAGCGCGCCGAGCACATCTGGGAGGGCGTCAGCTCCGCGACCACCCGCTCCCGCCCGATCATCAACACCCGCGACGAGCCGCACGCCGACGCCGAGCGCTACCGCCGGCTGCACGTCATCGTCGGTGACTCCAACATGTCGGAGACCACCACCCTGCTCAAGGTCGGCGCCACGGACCTGGTGCTGCGGCTGATCGAGGCCGGCGTGGTGCTGCGCGACCTCACCCTGGAGAACCCGATCCGGGCGATCCGCGAGGTCAGCCACGACCTCACCGGCACCCACCAGGTCCGGCTCGCCAACGGCCGCGAGGCCAGTGCCCTGGACATCCAGGAGGAGTACTACACCAAGGCGCTGGAGTTCGCCGACCGCAAGGGCATCAACACCGGCACCATCGCCCAGGTGCTGGACCTCTGGGGCCGCACCCTGGAGGCGGTCCGCACCGAGCGGCTGGACGGGGTGGCCACCGAGATCGACTGGATCATGAAGTACAAGCTCATCGAGCGCTACCGCGAGAAGCACCAGATGAGCATGTCCAACCCGCGGGTGGCCCAGATCGACCTCGCCTACCACGACATCCACCGCCGGCGCGGCCTGTTCTACCTGCTCCAGGCCAAGGGCCAGGCGAAGCGGATGACCACCGACCTCAAGACCTTCGAGGCCAAGTCCGTCCCGCCGCAGACCACCCGGGCCCGACTGCGCGGGGACTTCATCCGCCGGGCGCAGGAGCAGCGCCGGGACTTCACGGTCGACTGGGTGCACCTGAAGCTGAACGACCAGGCGCAGCGGACGGTGCTCTGCAAGGACCCGTTCCGCTCGGTGGACGAGCGGGTGGAGAAGCTGATCGCGGGGATGTGAGGCGCGCCGTCCCGTTGTGATCTTTGCGGTGTCCGGCCCCGGCGGTGTCTACCGGGGCCGGACCACGTGGGGGAATACGCTGTCCGTCGAGTCCGGAGAACCGACTTTGACCGACAGTTAGGATCACCGTGCGCCGCACCGCCGGTTTGCTTCTCACCCTGCCCCTGCTGCTGGCGGTCGCCTGCAGCAGCTCCACCAAGGCGACCAGCCCGGCGACGCCCTCGGCGTCCAGCGCGGCCCCCACCGTGCCGGCACCGGTGACCGAGGCCTCGCCGATGCCGACGCTGTCGGGCGGCGGGTTCGGGAGCAAGGCCACCATCACCATCCCGCCCGGTGCGCCCAGCGGCCAGTTCGTGGTGAACACCGTCAGCGAGGGCGACCGCTCCACGGTCAACAAGGGTGACTGGGTGACGGTGAACTACTCCGCCAAGGACTGGACGACCGGCAAGGACCTGCCCAGCTCCTACGACGAGGGCGGCAAGCCGCAGCTGTACCAGGCGGGCAGCGGGCAGCTGGTGCCCGCCTTCGACCAGAGCGTGATCGGCAAGAAGGTCGGCAGCCGGCTGCTGGTCGTCGCCCCGCCGGCCGCCGCGTTCGGCAGCCAGGGCAACGGTCAGCTCGGGGTCGGCCCCGGGGACACGGTGGTGTTCGTGCTGGACATCATGGAGAGCCTGCCGCAGGACTCCACCCTCTCCGGCGCGATGACCCAGCCCCCGGCGACCCTCCCGCAGGTGAAGGACAACGGCAAGGCGGCCGTGACGATCACCGTCCCGCCGGGCCAGGCCCCGCCCACCGACCTCCAGCAGGCCGTCCTGATCAAGGGCGAGGGCAAGCCGGTGAAGTCCGGGCAGACCCTCGTCGTGCAGTACACCGGGGTGCTCTGGAGCAACGGCCAGCAGTTCGACTCGTCCTGGAGCCACGGCGGCGCGCAGGCGCTGCAGATCGGCACCGGCAGCGTGATCGAGGGCTGGGACAAGGGCCTGGTCGGCCAGACCGTCGGCAGCCGGGTGGAGCTGGTGGTGCCGCCCGCCCTCGGTTACAAGGACCAGGCGCAGGGCTCCGTCCCGCCGAACTCGACGCTGGTCTTCGTGATCGACATTCTTGAGGCGGTCTGAGCCGCCGAACCCTGTCGGGAGGCGGGCGGGGTCCGTACGCTTGGGCGGGCGCTCGCACAGGAAAGCGTCCGCCCTCATCCTGACCTGTCATACTGCCCTCGCACTGTGGTAGGCGCCGTCGGCGTCCGGGTTCCGGGCGGCAGTGCGACAGCACTCCGGCGCTCACCACGCCGGCCGTAGACCTCGAAGACCTCGTGGCGAGATGGATGGGGAGTCATGTCTGAGAAAGCGTCGAGCCCGGGCGGGGCCGGCACCGCGAACGGAAACTCCGCCGGCGACCCGGCCGACTCGCGGCCCGGTGGCCCGTTGCCCGGCGACGGCGAGTCGATCGTCGTACCGCCGTCGATCCTGAAGCATTCGCCGGGTTGGGCCCAGCCGGGTGAGGCCGAGGCACGGCGGAGCGCGGGCGGCACCAAGACCGACGAGACCCCGCAGATCTTCGCCTCGAACGTGCGCCGCCAGGACACCTCGGAGGCCGGGTACAGCGAGAACCCGCCCGGGGTCGGCAAGCTCGGTGTGATCCTCGGCACCGTGCTGGCCGTGCTGCTGGTCGGCAGCGGCATCACGCTGTACGTGGTGAACCGCGACGGCGGGTCCAAGACGGACACCGCGGCCAAGCCGGACGCCGCCAAGTCCGCGCCGGCCACGCCGTCCGCCGAGCCGGTGCCGCCGATCAAGGACACCGCCAAGGTGCTGCCGACCGTCACCGGCGAGTTCGGCAAGAAGGCCACCATCGAGGTGCCCGCCGACCAGGCCGACGGCAGCTTCGTGGTCAAGGTGCTCTCCGAGGGCACCGGTCCCAAGGTCGAGAAGAACTCCTGGACCTCGGTCGACTACACGGCCAAGGACTGGACCACCGGCAAGGACATCCCGAGCTCGTACGACGAGTCGGGCAAGCCGCAGATCTTCCAGGCCGGCACCGACGCGCTGATCCCGGCGCTCGACCAGGCCGTGGTCGGCAAGAAGGCCGGCAGCCGGGTGCTCGTGGTGGCCCCGCCGGCCGCCGCGTTCGGCGCCCAGGGCAACCCCACCATGTCGATCGGGGCCAAGGACAACCTGGTCTTCGTCATCGACATCCGCAACAGCAACGCGCCGGACGCCGTGGTCAGCGGCACCGTGACCCCGCCGCCCGCGGACTTCCCGCAGGTGAAGGACAACGGCAAGAAGCCGGCCGACATCACCCCGGTGGCCGGCGCCGCCGACCCGACCGAGCTCAAGACCCACGTGCTGATCAAGGGCACCGGTCCCAAGGTCGAGAAGGGCGAGAAGGTCGTCGTCCAGTACACCGGCGCGCTGTTCAAGGACGGCAAGGTCTTCGACTCCTCGCTGAGCAAGGGCCAGGCGTTCTCCTTCCCGGTCGGTGGCGGCCAGGTCATCGCGGGCTGGGACCAGGGCCTGGAGGGCCAGACCGTCGGCAGCCGGGTCGAGCTGGTCATCCCCGCCTCGCTGGGGTACAAGGACCAGGCCCAGGGCGACATTCCGGCCAACTCCACCCTGGTGTTCGTGGTCGACATTCTCGATGCGGGTCAGGGCTGATCCACTTTCGGGTGACAATGGTGGGTGTGTGACCTTCGGGACCGGCCGCGTGGCCGAGCCCTACGGGCGGCGGGCGCCCGTACCGTGGTCCGGGTAACGGACCGGGGTGCGGGCGCCCGCCGCTTGGTCATGGATCGAAACCATCGTGAGAAGAGGCAGTTGTGAGCGACAAGAAGAAGCCGGAGATCGACTTCCCGATCGGCGACGCGCCGACCGAGCTGCAGGTCCGCGACATCGAGGTCGGTACCGGCGAGGAGGCCAAGCCCGGCCAGGTCGTCAAGGTCCACTACGTCGGTGTGACCTTCGAGACCGGCGAGGAGTTCGACGCCAGCTGGAACCGCGGCAGCGCGTTCTCGTTCCCGCTCGGCGCCGGCCGCGTCATCAAGGGCTGGGACCAGGGCGTCGTCGGCATGAAGGTCGGCGGCCGCCGCGAGCTGGTCATCCCGGCTCACCTGGCCTACGGCAACCAGTCGCCGTCCCCGCTCATCCCGGCCGGTTCGACCCTGATCTTCGTCGTCGACCTGCTGGGCGTCTGAGCCGGTCGTGACCGAGGGCCGCACCCCCGCCCCGGGGGTGCGGCCCCACGCGTTCGCGGACTCGGCTTTTGCGGTGCGTACCGCTACCGGTACGGTCGGTCCACGCCGGGTCGATACTGCCCGGCGGGCGCACCCCGCGCGCGGCGCGGCACACCGGAAGGGTCAGCGATGGCGATCGCCAAGGCAGAGCGGCTGATGAATCTCGCCCTGTGCCTGATGAACACCAGACGTCCGCTCTCCAAGAAGGAGCTGCGGGAATCCATCGAGGCGTATCGCGAGGCCTGGCAGAACAGCAGCGAGGACGCCTTCAACCGGATGTTCGAGCGGGACAAGGACGACCTGCGCGAACTCGGTCTGGTCATCGACGTCGACGAGAACGCCCTCGACGGCGAACTCGGCTACCTCGCCCGCGCCGACCGCAACCGGCTGCCGGAGATCGCCCTCGACGCCGAGGAGGCCGCCGCGCTCACCCTCGCCGCCCGGGTCTGGCAGCAGGCCAAGATGTCCGGCGCGGCCAGCGGCGCCCTGCAGAAGCTGCGCGCCGCCGGTGTCCCGTTCACCGAGACCGAGGGCCGCACCGCCCTCGAACCGCGGATCCCCGCCCGCGAGGCCGCGTTCGAGCCGCTGCTCACCGCCGCCCGCGACCGCCGCCCGGTCACCTTCGAGTACCGCAAGGCCGGCGCCGCCGCGGCCGAGCAGCGCACCGTGGAGCCCTGGGCGCTGGAGTGCTGGCGCGGCCACTGGTACCTGGCCGGCTGGGACCGCGACCGGGCCGACGCCCGGGTCTTCCGGCTCAGCCGGATCACCGGCAAGGTCCGCTCCCGCACCGGTGCCTTCCTCGGCGCCGTCCCCGAGCACGTCGACGTCCGGGCCACCGTCGCGAAGTTCGCCGGAGAGGGCGCCACCGCGACGGCGGTCGTCAAGGTCCGCCGCGGTGCCGGCTTCCCGCTGCGCACCAAGGCGCTGAGCACCGTCCCCCAGCCGTCGGCCGGCGGGGCCGACGACGGGTGGGACGTGCTGGAGATCCCGTACGGGAACGGGCTCGGCGCGGACCTCGCCGAGTTCGGGCCGGATGTCCTGGTGCTCGGCCCCGAGGAGCTGCGCTCCGACGTGATCGAGCGGCTGCGCGCGGTGGCCGGGGCGGGCGGCGCCGACGGCGCCGCGGTGGAGAGTGCTGAAGGAGTGCGGGCATGAGCAACGCGATCGACCAGACCCGGCGGATGCTCTCGCTGGTCACCTACCTGCGCGAGCGGCCCGGTGCCGAGGTGGCCGAGGTGGCCCGGGCCTTCGGCATCACCGAACGCGAACTGATCGGCGACCTCAACGTCCTGCCGATGTGCGGCACCAGCTTCCGCGGCGGTGACCTGCTCGACATCGACACCGACGGCGAGCGGATCTGGTGGCACAACGTCGACGACGTCGCCCAGCCGCTGCGGCTGGCCGCCGACGAGGCGACCGCGCTGCTGGTCGCCGCCCGCGCGGTGGCGGGTCTGCCCGGTCTGCGGGCCGGCGACCGGGAGGCGCTCACCCGGGCCGTCGCCAAGATCGAGAACGCCGCCGGGGACAGCGCCGAGGGCAGCGCCCGGGTCGGCGTGACCTTCGAGGCGGAGAGCCACGTCTTCGCCGACATCGACCGCGCGCTCAGCGAGGGCCGGCGGCTCTGGCTGCGCTACTACTCGCACGGCCGCGGCGGCATGACCGAGCGTGAGGTCGACCCGATCCGGCTGCTCACGGAGGGGCACACCTACCTCGAAGCCTGGTGCCGGACCTCGGAGGACCACCGGATGTTCCGGCTCGACCGGGTCGCCGAGATCAGGGTGCTGGACGTCCCCTCCGATCCGCCCAGGCGTGAGCCGCGCGATCTCTCGGGCGGGCTGGTCAACCCGTCCGCGGACGATCCGGAGGTGGTGGTCGAGGTGTCCTCCGGCGGCCGCTGGGTGGCCGAGTACTACACCCACGACCGGGCCGAGGAGCTGCCCGACGGCGGGCTGCGGATCACCCTGCGCAGCGCCGACCCGTCGCAGCTGCGCCCGCTGGCGCTGCGGCTCGGCCGGGACGGGCGGATCGTCTCGCCGCCGGCACTCGCCGAGCAGGCGCGGTCGGCGGCGCGGCAGGCGCTGGACGCCTACGAGGTCACGGCGGTCGGCGGGCCGGGGCAGGTCTGAGCCGTGGAGCCGGGTACCAGATTCAAGGTCTACTGCTCGGAGTGCCGGGAGAAGGTGGAACTCCCGGCGGAGGAGTTCCGCCTCACCTTCGGCCGGACGCCTGCCCAGGCGCACTACAGCTTCGGCTGCCCGCTCTGCGGGGCGTCGGTCCGCAAGCCGGCGGGGGAGAAGATCGTTTCGGCGCTGACCGGTGCCGGGGTGCGGACGATGCGGCTGGTTCCGGCCGGGGGCTCCACCCCCGGGTGAGTGCCGGGCCGTCGGCCGGTCCGGGCCGGCCGGTCCGGACCGGCGGATAGGGTGGTGGCCATGTCCTGGATGCCTGTCGCCGCCGTCCTGCTCGCCACCGCCGGTCTGCTGGTCCTCGGTGTCCTCGCGATCCGGCTCTGGCTGGACGTGCGGGCGCTGGCCCAGGGAGTGGACACCGCCTCCCGGGCACTGGCCGAGGCGGCCGGCGACCTGGCGGCGGCGGTTCCCCGCCGCTGAGCGCCCCGCCGCCGGCGACCCGGCCCGGTCCCGCCCGGTGGTACCCGGTCCGGAGGCCGCGGCACGGGGCTCGGCCGGGCGGCGCGGAACCGGTGGCCGGTCAGGGGTGTCTCAGGGGTACGGGGACTGCTGCGCGGGGGGCCGGGCGGGTTACGCTCTGAGCAGGCTCCTGAAGTGCGACGGGGGCCGCTGTCCTGTTCGGGCGGCCGTCGTCAGGGCGTCATCCGCAGCGGTTACCATCCGCGCAGCGGGTGGCCCGCCGGTGCCGCCATGACTGAAGGTGGTCGAACATGCGGATCTCGCCGACCGCGATCCTGGTGATCGTGGTTCTTGCCATTCTGCTCTTCGGCGCCAAGCGACTGCCCGATCTGGCGCGCTCGCTCGGCCAGTCGATGCGGATCCTGAAGAGCGAGACCAAGGCGATGCGTTCGGACGGCGCCGCGGAGGAGAGCGCGCCGGCCCAGCCGGCGCCCGCCGTGGGGGCGGACACCGCGAAGACGATCCAGGCCGCTCCGGGGGCGTCCGGGACGGCCCGGCCGGTGGCCGGGCAGCCCACGGGGACGGGGACGGACGGCGGCGGCCCGCGATGAGCGGTCCGCGCGGCACGCGGCGCACGTGACATTCGCGACTACTGAGGCCCGTCGACCGGCGGGCCTCGACGCACGAGTTGAGGACCGGGGTTGAGCAAGCTCTCCAAGGCGTCGAAGGCGCCCAAGGATCCTGATGGGCGGATGGCCCTCGCCGACCACCTGCGGGAACTGCGGAACCGCGTGGTCAAGTCGGTCCTGGCGATCGTGCTCGTCACGATCGTCGCGGCGGTCTACCACAAGCAGCTTGAGGACTTCCTGCTGAAGCCGCTGCCGCACTGTACGCCGGAGACCGCCGGCCAGTTCCACGGCAAGTGCGCGCAGGTCTCCAACATCGGTCTGACCGCCGGTTTCACCTGGATGCTCAAGGTGGCGCTGACGGCCGGTGTGGTCGCGGCCGTGCCGGTCTGGCTCTACCAGGTGTGGGCCTTCGTCGCGCCGGGTCTGCACCGGCACGAGAAGAAGTACACGATCATCTTCATGGCCTGCGGCGCGCCGCTGTTCCTGGCCGGTGTCACCTGCGCCGTCCTGGTGCTGCCGACCACCGTGGACGTCCTGATCTCGTTCACCCCGAACAACACCACGCCGATCCTGCCGCCCGAGGACTACCTCGACATCGCCACCCGGATGGTGCTGGTCTTCGGCCTCGCCTTCGAGTTCCCGCTGCTGCTGGTGATGCTGAACATGGTCGGCATGGTCACCGGCAAGCGGCTGCTCGGCTGGTGGCGCGGCATGGTGCTGGGCATCACGGTGTTCGCCGCCTTCGCGACGCCGAGTGCCGAGCCCGTCAGCATGCTGGTCCTGGCCGCGCCGATCTGGGCGCTGTACTTCGTCGCGGTCGGGATCGCCCTGCTGCACGACCGCCGCAAGGCCCGTCGCAACCCGGACTTCGGGCTGGACGACGAGGAGGCCTCGGAGCTGGACCTGTCGGTGCAGCCGGTGGCCGAGGTGGAGAGCGTGCGGGCCTCCGCCACGCCGACGGCCGGCGCGTCGGTGCCGGCCGCCCGGCACGAGCAGATGGACGACATCACGTGATGAGGTGACCCGCCTCGAAACCCCGGCCCGCCGTTTCCCGGCGGGCCGGGGTTTTTGCGTGCGGGTGACCGACCGGTGGGGCGCCCTTGGCAGACACCATGGAATGTGACATATTACTGTCGTGTCCAAGCCTCAGAGACCTCCCCTGGATGTCGTCGTGGTCGGCGCCGGCGTGGTCGGTGCCGCCTGCGCCTACTACGCCGCCCGCGCCGGGCTCGCCGTCGCCGTCGTCGACCGCGGTCCGGTCGCCGGCGGTACCACCGGCGCCGGTGAGGGCAATCTGCTGGTCTCCGACAAGGAACCCGGGCCCGAACTCGACCTGGCGCTGCTCTCCACCCGGCTCTGGCGCGAGCTCGCCGAGGAGTTCGGCGCCGCCGTCGAGTACGAGCCCAAGGGCGGCCTGGTGGTGGCGACCACCCCCGCCCGCCAGGACGCCCTGCGGGCCTTCGCCGCCGAGCAGGAGACGGTCGGCGTCACGGCCGAGGAGATCCCCGGCGAGCGGCTGCGCGAACTCGAACCGCACCTCGCGCCCGGGCTGGCCGGGGGGTTCCACTACCCCCAGGACGCCCAGGTCCAGCCCGCGCTGGCCGCCGCGCACCTGCTGCGCGCCGCCCGCCGCGAAGGCGCCGAGCTGCACACCGGCGAGACCGTCCGGGCGGTGACCACCGGGCCGGACGGCGCCGTGCGCGGCGTCGTCACCGACCGGCGCCGGCTGACCGCGCCGGCCGTGGTCAACGCCGCCGGCACCTGGGGCGGTGAGCTGGCCGCGCTGGCCGGGGTGCACCTGCCGGTGCTGCCCCGGCGGGGCTTCGTGCTGGTCACCGAGCCGTTGCCGCGGATCGTCCGGCGCAAGGTCTACGCCGCCGACTACGTCGCGGACGTGGCCAGCGGTTCGGCCGCGCTGCAGACCTCGGCGGTGGTCGAGGGCACCCCCGGCGGACCGGTGCTGATCGGCGCCAGCCGGGAGCGGGTCGGCTTCGACCGGACCCTCTCGGTGGAGGTGCTGCACCGGCTCGCCGCGCAGGCCGCCGCGCTCTTCCCGGTCCTCGCCGACGTCAGCGTGCTGCGCGCCTACCGGGGCTTCCGGCCGTACCTGCCGGACCACCTGCCCGCGATCGGCGCCGATCCGCGGGTGCCGGGGCTCTACCACGCCTGCGGGCACGAGGGCGCCGGCATCGGGCTGGCCCCGGCGACCGGGCTGCTGATCAGTGAGCAGCTCACCGGCAAGCGGCCGGAGCTGGATCTCGCGCCGTTCCGGGCGGACCGGTTCCCGGTCGGGGCATGAGCCCGGCGGACGACGGGCCGGCACACCGCCGGTGTGTCCGCGGGCCGTCGGCGGCGGACGGGAGCCGCGGGCCGTCGCGGCGGACGAGCGGCACGGTGCCGCCGTGGCGGATCGGAGGAACTTCGGAATGGAGAACGCGCGGATGAACCCGCCGATGCAACGCCGGACCCCGGCCGCGCTGGTCGGGGCGGAGCCGGAGCCCGCCCACACCATCGAGTTCGACGGCCGGCCGGTGCCCGCACTGCCCGGGCAGTCGATCGCCGCCGCGCTGTGGGCCGACGGCGTGCTCGCCTGGCGCACCACCCGGGTCGGCGGTAGGCCGCGCGGGGCGTTCTGCGGGATCGGCGCCTGCTTCGACTGTCTGGCCGTCGTGGACGGCCGCCCCAACCAGCGCACCTGTCTGGTGTCGGCCGAGCCCGGCACCGTCGTCACCACCCAGGAGGGCAACGGCCGTGCCGACCTCGCCGTCTGAACCGACCGAGCCGACCGAGCCGACCGGACCGTCCGGGCCGTTCGGGCTCCGGGTCCGCCGCGCCTACGACCTCGCCGTGATCGGCGCCGGCCCGGCGGGTCTCGCCGCGGCCGTGGCCGCCGCCGACCTCGGGCTGCGCTGCGCCCTGCTCGACGCGGGCGCGCGCACCGGCGGCCAGTACTACCGCCACCCCGCCCCCGGGCTGGGGGCCACCCGGCCCGACCGGCTGCACCACGGCTGGTCCGTCTACACCGGCCTGGCCGACCGGCTCGCGGTGCACCGCAGGACCGGCCGGGTCGACCTCCTGAGCGGCCACCAGGTCTGGGCGCTGGAGCGCCCGGACGACACCGCCTGGGCGGTGCACGCGACGCTGGGACCGGACGCCGCCGACCGGGCCACCGTCCGGGCCACCGCGGTGCTGTTGGCCACCGGCGCGTACGAGCGGCAGCTGCCGTTCCCCGGCTGGACGCTGCCCGGGGTGGTCACCGCCGGTGGGGCGCAGGCCATGCTCAAGGCCGGTCTGGTGCTGCCGGGCCGGCGGATCGTGGTGGCCGGCAGCGGGCCGCTGCTGCTCGCGGCCGCGTCCTCGCTGGTCACCGCGGGGGCCGAGGTGCCCGCCGTGGTCGAGGCGACCGACTACCTCGGCTACGCGCGGCGCCCCGACGTCCTGGCCGCCGTCCCGGCCAAGCTCGTCGAGGGCGCCGGTCACGGCGCCGCGCTGCTGCGCCACGGTGTCCGGCTGCGCCGCCGCAGCGCCGTCGTCGAGGCGCACGGCACCGACCGGGTCACGGCCGTCACCGTGGCCCGGTTGGACGCCGACTGGCGGCCGGTGCCCGGCACCGAGCGCCGGATCGCCTGCGACGCGCTCGCCGTCGGCCACGGACTGCTGCCGCAGATCGAGCTGGCCACCGAGCTGGGCGCCGGGACCAGGACGACGCCCGACGGGACGGTCGCCCTCGCGGTGGACTCCCGGCTGCGGACCACCCTTCCCGGTCTCTGGGCGGCCGGCGAGACCTGCGGGGTGGGCGGCGCCGACCTGGCGATCGCCGAGGGCGAGCTGGCCGCGCACGCGGTCGCCGGCGCCCCGGTCCGGTCCGCCCTGCTGCGCCGCCGCTCCCGGCTGCGCGCCTTCGCCGAACTGATGGCGGCGGCGCACCGGCCGGGGCCCGGCTGGACGGAGTGGCTGCGCCCCGACACCGATGTCTGCCGCTGCGAGGAAGTCCCGGTGGCCAAGATCACCGAGGCGGTGGAGGAGCTCGGGGCCGGCGACGCGCGGACCGTGAAGCTGCTCACCCGGGCCGGGATGGGCTGGTGCCAGGGTCGGATGTGCGGTCCGGCGGTGGCCTGCCTCTCCGGCGCCGGCGACGCGCGGGCGGACAGCCGTCCGCTGTCCTGCCCCGTCCCGCTCTCGCAGCTCGCGGCCGGTCCGGGAACCGGACTGCCGCCGTCCTGAACCCGTGGTGCGGCGACACTTGTCTCCGCCCGCGCTCTCTAATAAAATGTCACACCTCACCAAGGAGTCATCTGTGTCCATCACCCCCCGCGACACCACCCGGCCCTGGCGCGGCATCATGGTCGCCACCACGATCCCGCTGCGCTCGGACCTCTCCGTCGACTACGACGCCTACGCCGAGCACGTCCGCTGGCTGATCGACTCGGGCTGTGACGGCGTCGTCCCCAACGGCTCGCTGGGCGAGTACCAGACCCTCACCGCCGAGGAGCGGGCCCGGATCGTCGAGGTCGCGGTCGAGGCCGCCGGCGACGGCTCCCGGGTGATGCCGGGCGTGGCCGCCTACGGCAGCGCCGAGTCCCGCCGCTGGACCGAGCAGGCCGCCGAGGCCGGCGCCGGCTCCGTCCTGCTGCTGCCGCCGAACGCCTACCGCGCCGACCACGACGCCGTCCGGGCCCACTACGCCGAGGTGGCCAAGGCCGGCCTGCCGATCGTCGCGTACAACAACCCGATCGACACCAAGGTCGACCTCGTCCCCTCGCTGCTCGCCGAGCTGCACGCGGCGGGCTCGATCGTCGCGGTCAAGGAGTTCAGCGGCGACGTCCGCCGGGCCTACGAGATCGCCGAGCTGGCCCCCGGGCTGGACCTGCTGATCGGCGCCGACGACGTGCTGCTGGAGCTGGCGCTGGCCGGCGCCGTCGGCTGGATCGCGGGTTACCCGAACGCCCTGCCGGCCGCGAGTGCCGCCCTGTACCAGGCCGCCGTCGCGCACGACCTGGACGTCGCGCTGCCGCTCTACAAGGCGCTGCACTCGCTGCTGCGCTGGGACTCCAAGACCGAGTTCGTCCAGGCGATCAAGCTCTCGATGGACATCGCCGGCCGCCCGGGCGGTCCCACCCGCCAGCCGCGGCTGCCGCTCACCCCGGAGATCGAGGCCGCCGTCCGCGCGGCCACCGAGAAGGCGCTGGCCGAGGGTCTCGGGTAACCGACACCGCTGCCACCGGGTGCGGCCGGCTGCTGGGGCAGCCGGCCCGGCCCACCACCCCACCCACCCCGACGGGAGCCGCAACCACATGCGCAGCCGCCACGTCTTCCACGCCGTCGACTCGCACACCGAGGGCATGCCGACCCGGGTCGTCACCGGCGGATTCGGCGTCATCCCGGGTGCCACCATGGCCGAGCGCCGTGTGCACTTCCAGCAGCACCTCGACGAGTTCCGGACGCTGCTGATGTACGAGCCGCGCGGCCACGCCGCGATGAGCGGCGCGATCCTGCAGCCGCCGACGCGCCCGGACGCCGACTTCGGGGTGCTCTACATCGAGGTGTCCGGCCTGCTGCCGATGTGCGGCCACGGCACCATCGGCGTGGCCACCGTCCTGGTCGAGACCGGCATGGTGCCGGTGGTCGAGCCGGTCACCACCGTGCGGCTGGACACCCCCGCCGGGCTGGTGATCGCCGAGGTCCGGGTCGAGGACGGCGCCGCCACCGCGGTGACCATCCGCAACGTGCCCTCGTACTCCGTCGCCCTGGACCGCAAGATCGAGGTGCCCGGGTACGGCACGGTCGGCTACGACCTCGCGTACGGCGGCAACTTCTACGCCATCCTGCCGCTCGCCGAGTTCGGGCTGCCGTTCGAGCGCGAGCGCAAGCAGGAGATCCTGGACGCCGGACTGGCCCTGATGGACGCCATCAACGCCGGCCCGGACCGGCCGGTGCACCCCGAGGACCCGTCGATCCACAGCTGCCACCACGTCCAGCTGCTCGCCCCCGGCTCCACCGCCGAGCACTCCCGGCACGCGATGGCCATCCACCCCGGCTGGTTCGACCGCTCGCCCTGCGGCACCGGCACCTCGGCGCGGATGGCCCAGCTGCACGCCCGCGGCGAACTCCCGATCGGACGGGACTTCCGCAACGACTCCTTCATCGGGACGACCTTCACCGGCCGCCTGGTCGAGGAGACCGAGGTGGCCGGGCGGCCCGCCGTCGTGCCCACCGTCACCGGACGGGCCTGGATCACCGGTACCGCCCAGTACTTCCTCGACCCGAGCGACCCGTTCCCGGCCGGGTTCCTGCTCTGAACCGCCTGAACACCCTGAAGGGCTGCCTGCTGTGACGATCCTTTCGTACAACCCCGCCGACCCCGAGGACCTCGTGGCCGAGGTCGACGCGCCCGGCGTCGAAGCCGTCCGGGCCACCGTCGGCCGGGCCCGGACCGCGCAGGCCGGGTGGCTCGCCGCCGGCGCCGGCGCCCGCTCCGCCGCGCTCACCCGGATCGCCGAGCTGGTCGAGGCGAACGCCGAGGAGCTGGCGGCGCTGGTCGTCCGCGAGGTCGGCAAGCCGCTCGGCGAGGCGCGTGGCGAGGTCGCCCGCACCGCCGCGATCTGGCGCTACTACGCGCAGGCGCCGTTCGCGGCCTCCGGCGCCGTGCACGAGACCGCCGCCGGGCCCGGGCTGCTGCTCACCCGCCGCCGCCCGTACGGGGTGGCCGGGCTGATCACGCCGTGGAACTTCCCGCTGGCGATCCCCACCTGGAAGGCCGCCCCGGCACTGGCCGTCGGCAACTCCGTGGTGCTCAAGCCGTCCTCGGAGGCGGTCGGCTGCGCGCTGCGGCTGGCCGAGCTGGTCGCCGAGGCCGGCCTGCCGGCGGACGTCTTCACCGTGCTGCCGGGCGGCGGCGCGGAGGGCGGCGAGCTGGTCGGCATCGCCGACGTGGTCTCGTTCACCGGCTCCACGGGGGTGGGCCGGCAGGTCGTCCGGACCGCCACCGAGCGCGGCATCCCGGTCCAGGCCGAACTCGGCGGACTGAACGCGGCCCTGGTCCTTCCGGACGCCGACATGACGCAGGCCGCCGCGCACCTGGCGGCCGCGATCGCCGGGTACGCCGGGCAGAAGTGCACCGCCACCAGCCGGGTGATCGCCGTCGGCGCGGCCTACGAGCCGCTGCGGGCCGCCCTGGTGAAGGCCCTGGAGCAGGTCGACGACACCTCCTGCGGACCGGTCATCAACGCCGCCACCCGGGACGGGATCACCGCCGCGGTGGCCTCCGCCCGCGAGGCCGGGGCCGAGGTGCTGACCGGCGGCGACGCACCGGAGCGGACCGGCTGGTACCTCGCCCCGACCCTGGTCACCGCCGTGCCGGACGACCACCCGCTGCACCGCGAGGAGTTCTTCGGCCCGATCGCCGTGCTGCACGCGGCGGCGGATCTGGACGAGGCGATCGCGCTCGCCAACGACACCCCGTACACGCTGTCGGCCTCGGTGCACACCCGCGACCTGGACGTCGCGCTCGCCGCCGCCGACCGGCTGGACGCGGGCATGATCCGGGTCAACGCGCCCTCCAGCGGCGTCGACTTCCACCTGCCGTTCGGCGGCGCCAAGGGCGCCAGCCACGGCGACCGGGAGCAGGGCCAGGCGGCGCTGGACTTCTACACCGCCGGCCGTACCGTCACCCTGCTGCCCGCCGGGGGTGCCTGATGCTCGTTCGCACGGTGGACTACCACTGCGCCGGTGAGCCCTTCCGGATCGTCGTCGGCGGTGCCCCCGGCGCGGCCGGGGACAGCGTCGCCGAGCGGCGGGCCGTCGCGATCGGCGCGGGCGGCACGGCCACCGCGCCCCGGCCGGGCGCGCTCGACGCGGTGCGGCAGCTGCTGGTCCGCGAGCCGCGCGGGCACGCCGGGATGTACGGCGGGTTCCTGGTGCCGGCGGACGACGACGAGGCGCACCTCGGCGTGCTCTTCTGGCACAAGGACGGCTACTCCACCGCCTGCGGCCACGGCACCATCGCGCTCGGCGCCTGGGCGGTCGACTCCGGTCTGGTCGCGGCCCCGGACGACGGGACGGCCCGGGTGCGGATCGACGTGCCCTCCGGGCGGGTCACCGCCAGCGTCCACCGCGCGGGCGGGCGGACCACCGGGGTGACCTTCCGCAACGTGCCGGCCGTCGTCAGCGCGCGGAAGCTGCCGGTGCGGACCTCGCGCGGCACCGTCGAGGTGTCCGTCGCGCACGCGGGGGCCTGCTACGCCTCGGTGCCGGCGGCCGCGCTCGGGCTCTCGGTGGAACCCGGTCTGCTGCCCGAACTCACCGCCGCCGGAAGGGAGATCCGCGACGCCCTGGCCGACTCGCCGGCCGTCCGGCACCCGGTCGACCCGCGGCTCTCGGGCGTCTACGGGGTGATCCTGTACGACGAGCTGTCCGACGGGCCGGCGGGGCCGAGCCAGCGCAACGTCACGGTCTTCGCGGACGGCCAGATCGACCGCTCGCCGTGCGGCTCCGGCACGTCGGCGCGGCTCGCCGTGCTCGCCGCCGAGGGGCGGCTGGCACCGGGCGAGGAGCTGCGCCACGAGTCGGTGATCGGGACGGTGTTCACCGGCCGGGTGCTCCCGGGCGGCGACCCGCTCGGCGCCGGCGTGGTCACCGAGGTGACCGGCACCGCCCACCGCACCGGCGAGCACACCTTCCTGCTCGACCCGGACGACACGCTCGGGACGGGGTTCCTGCTGTGACCGACCACCGTTCCGGACCTCTCCTGCTGCCCGGCGCGACGGCTGAGCCGCTCCAGTACGCCGCGCCGGGCTCCGTCGGGTCGCCCGCCGCCGAGCCGTCCACCAGGGTGCTGAGCCCGGCCCTGGCGGCCGAGGCGATCGAACGGGTGCTGCTGGCCGGGCTCGACCCGGAGGCCGGGCCCGCCCGCTCGGCGGTACCGGTGCCGGCGGGCGAGCTGCTGCTGATGCCGGCGGCCACCACCGAGTACACCGGGGTGAAGATCGCCGGGGTGGCCCCCGGCAACGCCGCCCTCGGCCTGCCCCGGATCACCGGCAGCTACCTGCTGCTGGACGGTCCGACGCTGCAGCCGGTCGCGCTGCTGGACGGCGCGGCGCTCACCTCGCTGCGCACGCCCGCCGTCACCGCCGTCGCGTTGCGGCGGCTGGCCGTGCCGGACGCCGAGCACCTGGTCCTGTTCGGGGCCGGTCCGCAGGCGTTCGGGCACCTGGACGCGCTGCTCGCCGTCCGGCCGCTGACCCGGGTGACGGTGGTGGCCCGCAGCGCGGCGCCGGCCGAGGCACTGGCCGAGTACGCGCGCGGGCTCGGACTGGCGGCCTCGGTGGGCACGGCGGACGCCGTGGCCGAGGCGGACCTGGTGGTCTGCTGCACCACCGCGCGGACCCCGCTGTTCGACGGCGCGCTGGTGCCCGACCACGCCGCGGTGGCGGCGGTCGGCTCGCACGAGCCGCAGGCGCGGGAGGTGGACGCGGTGCTGGTCGGCCGGGCCGCGCTCTACGTGGAGGCGCGGGCGGCCGCGCTGCGGGAGGCGGGGGACCTGCTGATGGCGGGTGTCACCGGTGCCGACGCGCTCTGGAACCTGGCCGAGCTGGTGCGCGGTGAGGCGCCGGTGCCGAGCGACCGGCCGCGCTTCTTCAAGAGCGTCGGGATGGCCTGGCAGGACCTCGCCGTCGCGGCGGAGATCCACCGGCAGGGCTGAAGCGCGCGCCGGCCGGCCGCCGGGGCGTGTGCGCGCCGCCGGTGGGCGCGGGCCCGCGTGCGGGCGGACCGAGAGCCGCGGCCGACGTGGTGGGACGGGATCCCCGGCCACGGAGGCGCCCGTAGGCGTACCCCCGCCGGGGGGGGGCCCAGGTGCGTGCCCCGGGTCCCAACCCCCGGGTCGCGCAGACCGGGCGCCCC
>NZ_JBHYYB010000048.1:22290-47087 GCF_042752535.1 Kitasatospora sp. NPDC059327
AGCCCTACCTGCGCGGCCGGATCATCGGCGCGCGCGGCCGGCTGGGCCCCCAGGAGGTGGGGAGAGGCGGGGTAACCCCGGGTGCCGGGAACCGACAGGGGCAGGGGCCCAAAAAAGCCCGCGGGGGGGGCGGCCGCGGGGGGGCGCCGGGGCCCCCCACGCCGGAGGCGGCCCGTCCGGTCACCGGCACGCGGCCGGCCGCTTCCGGCGACGCCGGTCACGGAGCGTCCCGGGCGGGGGTCGGGAACGGCGGTGTGATCGGGCGCTCGGCCCCGGATCCGCCGCCGGCCGTTGCGGCGGCCGGCCACCGCTGACACCATGGGCGCGCCGGGGGAAAGCGGCCGGTGGCGGGTGGTCCGAATAACGATATGTTGCACACTCAACGTAACGTGACATTGTACGCTGGTGTTCTGCGACCCACCCGGAGGAACACCATGGCCGACCTCAAACCCCGCACCCTGATCTCCGTTCAGGAGCGGCTGCGCGACCAGGTCGCCCACGCCCTCCGGGCCGCGTTGATCTCCGGTGAGCTGCGCCCCGGCGTGGTGTACTCCGCGCCCGCGCTCGCCGCCGACTTCGGCGTCTCCGCCACCCCCGTCCGGGAGGCGATGCTCGACCTCGCCCGCGAGGGTCTGGTGGAGGCCGTCCGCAACAAGGGATTCCGGGTCACCGAGCTGACCGAACGCGACCTCGACGACTTCACCGAGATCCGCGCCCTGATCGAGGTCCCGACCATCGGACGGGTCGCCCGGACGGCGACCGCCGAGCAGTTGGAGGCGCTGCGTCCGCAGGCGGAGGAGATCGTGGCCGCCGCCCGCAAGCACGACCTGATCGGCTACCTGGAGGCCGACCGGCAGTTCCACCTCGACCTGCTCGGCCTGGCCGGCAACTCCCGTCTGGTCGAGGTGGTCGGGGACCTGCGCAAGCGCTCCCGGCTCTACGGCCTCAACCGCCTCGACGAGCGCGGCGAGCTGGTCTCCTCCGCCGAGGAGCACCTGGAGCTGCTCGACCTGATGATCTCCGGCGACGCGGAAGCCGCCGAGGCCTGCATGTCCCGCCACCTCGGCCACGTCCGCTCGCTCTGGGCGGCCGGTCGGGAGGAGGCGCCGGAGGAGGCGCGCCCGGCGCTGCGGCTGCGGGCCCGGTAACGGCCCGGGGGCGCTCGTCCGGGCGGGGACCGACGATCGGGCGGCCGACGGCGTTCGCGTTCTACGACGATGCTCTCGACATCGGCACTCAGGAGGGACTTCATGTCCGCCGCCGCAGTGGAAGAGCCCGTGGCGCGGCCGACGTTGCTCGAAGTCGTCATCGTGGACCGGAGCAACCGGCGGCTGAGGGTGCTCACCGAGCCGCGGGACGGCGAGTACCGGGTGCGCGCCGTCCACCACCCCGGGCAGTCGTTCACGCTGCCCGAGTCGGCGGCGGTGACGCTCTCGGTGGACGACGTGCTCGCGGCGAACACGTAGCTCGCCGCGAGGAGTCGGCTCACGCCGCCGCCGGCACCGTGAGCCTCCCGTCGTGAACCTCGGCGACCCGGTCGACCGCCGTGAGATGGGTCCGGTCGTGGGTGACCAGCACGGTGGCGGTGGCGCGGCGGTGGGTGAGTTCGGTGATCAGGTCGAGGACGGCGGCGCCGCGCTCGTGGTCCAGCGCGCTGGTGGGCTCGTCGATCAGCAGCACCGTCGGGTCGTTCATCAGGGCGCGGGCGATGTTGACGCGCTGGCGCTGACCGCCGGAGAGCTGGTGCGGCCGCCGCGCCGCCCGGTCGCGCAGGCCCACGGCGGCCAGCAGGTCGAGGGCACGGGGGAGGGCGGCGCGCGGGGAGCGGCCGTCCAGGTGGGCCATCACCTGGAGCTGTTCGACGGCGGTCAGCGAGGGCAGCAGATTGGCCTGCTGGAAGACGATCCCGATCCGGTGCCGGCGCAGCGCGGTCAGCTCGGCGCGGTTCAGCCCGGTGGTCTCCACCCCGTCGACCACCACCCGGCCGCTGTCCGGGGTGGTCAGCGTCGCGGCGACCGCCAGCAGGCTGGACTTGCCGGAGCCGGACGGACCGACTACCGCGGTGATCGAGCCCTTGGGGACGGTGAGCGAGACCTCGTCCAGCGCGGTCAGCCGGCCGTCGCCGTCCGGGTAGGTCAGGGTGATGCGGTCGAGGTGCAGGCTCATCGGGCGCTCCCCAGGGCGGTCAGCGGGTCGACGGAGGTGATCCGGCGGACGGACAGGGCCGCGCCGACCGCGCCGAGCGCGATCATCACGACGGCCGGGACGAGGACGGTCGGGGCGTCCAGCACGAACGGCACCGCCGAACCGAGCAGCGCGCCGGCGCCGACCGCGATCGCCGTGCCGACGGCCGTGCCGAGCACCAGCAGCAGGACCGCCTGGCCGAGCGCGTCCTTGAGCAGGTAGCGGGTGGAGGCGCCCAGGGCCTTCAGCACCGCGATGTCCCCGCTGCGCTGGATCGTCCAGACGGTGAAGAACGCGCCGATCACCAGGGCGGAGATGGCGAACAGGAAGCCGCGCATCAGCTGCAGCGAGCCGTTCTCCGAGGTGTAGGAGCCGATCGCGGTGAGCGCGTCCTGCCGGTCCCGGGTCTCGGTGCCGTACCGGGCGTCCGCCGCGCCGAGGTCGGCGCCGGGGGCGGTGGTCAGGGCGATCACCGTGGCGTGGCCGGCGCCACCCGGGGCGACCGACTGCCAGTCGCCCAGGCTGGTCCAGACGACCGGCGTGTGGCTGAACGAGGCGTCGCCGGCCACCGCGGCGACCTGCAGCGGGCGCCCCGCCAGGGTGAACGTGGCGCCGGGCCGCAGGCCGCCGAGGTCCTCGGCGGCGGTCTGCGAGAGGACGGCCCGGCCGGGCCCCACCGACGCGCCCTGCGGGGCCAGCGACGAGCCGTCCGGCACGCCGAAGGCGGAGAGCGCGGCGGTGCGCTGCCCGGCGGCGGCCTTGGTGGTGGTGATGCCGAGCGGCTGCGCGGCGGTGACTCCCGGCACCCGGGCCCAGCCCTGCCACTGCTCGGGGGTGACCTGGGACTCGGTGAAGGAGAGCTTCTGGCCGTCGGCCGGGACGGCGAAGGCCAGGTGGTCGGCGGGCAGCCCGGTGATCGCCGAGATGTTCTGCCGGCCGAGGCCGGCCGTCAGGCCGGACAGCAGGCCGACCAGTACGGTGATCAGCACGACGACGGTTCCCATCAGGGCGAACCGCCCCTTGGCGAACCGCAGGTCCCTCCAGGCGACGAACACGTCCGCGTTCTCCTTCTTCGACGACTTGGTGACTTGGCGACTTGGTGACTTCGGTGACTCGGCGACGGGGTGCGTCACGGTGCGGGTCACGGCGGTGGTGGCGGTGGTGGCTCCGGTCGCGACACTCACCACGGTCGCGCGGAAGGGGGCCGGCGGGCATCGCGCGGGGGATTGGAACCTCGGCATCGAAGGGGAGAGGCGGAGTTCAACCTTTTGATTGATGCCGACCCGACGACTCGGACCCTAGGCTGGACGGATGGCGACCGAACGACCCCGAACCACCCCCGTCGCCCGCGTACTCCAGGTCTGCCTGCACCTGCTGGTGGCGGGCCTGCTCGCGCTGGCCGTGACCCGCGCGGTGGTCGGCCGGGGCGGTGATCCGGTGGCCGTCGTCGCCGCCGGCACGGCGATGGCCGCGGTCTACGCGGCCGGCCCGCTGGTCGGTGCCGTCCACCGGTCGGGGCGGGCCGTCGCGCTCTGGCTGGCCCTGCTCGGGGTGACCTGGGTGGGCGTACTGACCGCCACCCCGGACGGCGTCTGGCTCGCGTTCCCGCTGTGCTTCCTGGAGCTGCACCTGCTCGGCCGCCGGGGCGGGCTCGTCGCCGTCGCCCTCACCACCGCCGCCGCGATCGTGGCGTGGTCCTGGCACCAGCACACCGTCAGCCTCGCCGGGGCGATCGGGCCCACGCTCGGCGCGGCCGTCGCCGTCGTCACCGTCTACGGCTACCAGGCGCTCTCCCGGGAGAGCGAGGAGCGCCGCCGGCTGATCGACGAGCTCACCGCCGCCCGCGCGGGCCTGGACGCCGCCCACCACACCGCCGGTGTGCTGGCCGAGCGGGAACGGCTCGCCCGGGAGATCCACGACACCCTCGCCCAGAGCCTGTCCAGCATCCAGTTGCTGCTGCGCGCCGCCCAGCGGGCCCTGCCCGAGCGGACCGAGGCCGCGGCCGACTACGTCGAACAGGCCCGGCAGGCGGCCCAGGACAACCTCGCCGAGGCCCGCCGCTTCGTTCGCGCGCTCACCCCGCCCGACCTGGAGAGCGCCTCGCTGCCGGTCGCCCTCGAACGGCTCTGCGCGACCACGTCGGCGCACGCCGGCCTGCCCGTCCGGCTGCACGTCTCGGGCGACCCCGTCCGGCTGCCGGTGCCGCAGGAGGTCGCGCTGCTGCGGATCGCGCAGTCCGCGCTCGGCAACACGGTGCGGCACGCGAAGGCCTCGCACGCCGAGGTGACGCTCAGCTACATGGAGGGCGAGGTGGCGTTGGACGTGTTCGACGACGGGACGGGCTTCGACCCGGTGCGGGCCGCCGCGGCCGCGGGCGGGGAGAGCGGCTTCGGCCTGCCCTCCATGCGGGCCAGGGCGCGGTCCCTGGGCGGTACCTTCGCGGTGGAGTCCGCCCCGGGGGAGGGGACGGCGCTCGCCGTACTGCTGCCCGTCGTCGCCGCCACCGAGGACTCTCCGTGACCGAACCCGTGACCGAACCCGCGCCCCGCCCGGTGATCCGGCTGCTGCTCGCCGACGACCACCCGGTGGTCCGGGCCGGGCTGCGCGCCGTGCTGGAGAGCGAGCGGGACTTCGTCGTCGTCGCCGAGGCCGCCACCGCCGAACGGGCCGTGGAGCTGGCGGCCGAGGTCGAGGTGGACGTGGTGCTGATGGACCTGCAGTTCGGGCCGGGCTCGGCGATGAACGGTGCGCAGGCCACCGCGGCGATCACGGCACGCGCATCGGCTCCCCGGGTACTGATCGTCACCACCTACGACACCGACGCGGACACCCTGCCCGCGTTGGAGGCCGGCGCCACCGGGTACCTGCTGAAGGACGCGCCGCCGGAGGAGCTGGCCCGGGCCGTCCGCTCGGCGGCGCAGGGCCGGACGGCGCTGGCGGCGACGGTGGCAGACCGGTTGCTGGAGCGGATGCGGACGCCGTCGGCGGCGCTGAGCGCGCGGGAGACGGAGGTGCTGGGGCTGGTCGCGGACGGGCTGACCAACCAGTCGATCAGTCAGCGGCTGCACCTGAGCCAGGCCACGGTGAAGTCCCATCTGGTGCACATCTACGCGAAGTTGGGCGTGGACTCGCGGACGGCGGCGGTGCGGGAGGCACGGGTACGGGGGCTGATCCGGCGGGGAGCGTGAGGGGCCCGGGCGGCGGGCCGACGCGGGCGTAGGGTTGGGGGCCGAACCGTCGCGCGCAGTGGAGGAATCCGCCATGGCCGTCCGCCTCGACGCACTCGCCGTCCCCGTCATCGCCGCGCCCATGGCGGGCGGGGCGTCCACGCCGGAGCTGGTCGCTGCGGTGAACGCGGCCGGCGGCCTCGGGTTCCTGGCGGCCGGGTACCGCGGCGCCGCCGCGATGACCGAACAGATCGGCCGGGTGCGTGCGGTGACGGACCGGCCGTTCGGCGTGAACCTCTTCGTGCCCGCCGCGCCCGGCGACCCGCGGGCCGTCCGTGCCTACCGCGAGCACCTGCTGCCGGAGGCCGAGCGCTGGGGCGTGCGGCTGCCGGAGGCGATCGCGCCGGACCGCGACGACTGGGAGGCCAAGATCGCCGCGCTGCTGGCCGACCCGGTGCCCGTCCCCGTGGTGTCGTACACCTTCGGGCTGCCCACCCCGGAGGAGGTACGGGCGCTGCGGGCGGCCGGGGTGCACCAGGTCGCCACCGTGACCACGCCGGGGGAGGCGCGGCGCGCCGAGGCGGTCGGCGTGGACGCGCTCTGCGTCCAGGGCCCGGAGGCGGGCGGGCACCGCGCCACGCACGGGGTGGCGGACCGGCCGGAGGACCTCCCGCTGCTCGACCTGCTGCCCGCCGTCGGGGCGGTGACGACGCTGCCGCTGATCGCGGCGGGCGGGATCGCCGACGGCCCGGCGGTCGCGGCCGCGCTGCGGGCCGGGGCGGTGGCCGTCCAGGTGGGGACGGCGCTGCTGCGCGCGGACGAGTCCGGCGCGTCGGCGCCGCACCGGGCGGCCCTGACCGAGCTCCCGGAGACGGTGGTGACCAGGGCGTTCACCGGCCGTCCGGCGCGCGGTCTGCGCAACGCGTTCATCGACCGGTACGAGTGGTACGCGCCGGCGGCCTACCCGGAGGTCCACCACCTCACCCAGCCGCTGCGGGCGGCGGCCACCGGGCGGGCGGACACCGGGGCGATGCACCTGTGGGCGGGCACCGGCCACCGGGCGGCCCGCGGCGGTCCGGCGGCGGAGATCGTCCGGGAGCTGGGGGAGTCCGCCCGACGCTGAGCGCGGCGCGGTAGCGGTCATAGCGTCGTTCGGGTGTGGCCGCGGCACGCCCGCGATCGGCAGGCCGGGGGACCGCGGGCCGGAGCCTCACAGGCCGGGGGACCGGACGATCAAGGTCGCCCGAGTCCGTCCCCCGGCCGCGCGGTGGTCTCAGCCGAGCAGTTCGGCCATCCAGGACTCGACGGCGGAGGCGGTGCGGGGGAGCGCGTTCGACATCAGGCGGGCGCCGTCCGCGGTGATGACGAGGTCGTCCTCCAGACGGATGCCGAGCCCGCGCAGTTCGAGCGGGAGGGTCTCGTCGTCGGGCTGGAGGTAGAGACCGGGCTCGACGGTGAGCACGTGGCCCTCCTCCAGGACGCCGTCCAGGTACGTCTCGGTGCGGGCCTTGGCGCAGTCGTGCACGTCGAGGCCGAGCATGTGGCCGCTGCTGCAGAGGGTGTAGCGGCGGTAGAGGCCGCTGTCCTCGGCGATCGCCTGCTCGGCGGAGATGCGCAGGACGCCCCAGTCGGCGAGCCCCTCGGCGAAGACCCGCATCGCGGCGAGGTGGAAGTCGCGGAACCGCGCGCCGGGGCGCAGCGCGGCGATGCCGGCGTCCTGGGCGGCGAGCACCAGATCGTAGGCCTGGCGCTGGGCGGGGCTGAACGTGCCGCTCAGCGGGAGGGTGCGGGTGATGTCGGCGGTGTACAGGGTGTCGGTCTCGACGCCGGCGTCGAGCAGCAGCAGGGCGTTCGGGTCGAGCGCGCCGTCGTTGCGGATCCAGTGCAGGACGCAGGCGTGGGCGCCCGAGGCGGCGATGGTGTCGTAGCCGGTGCCGTTGCCCTCGGCGCGGGCGCGGAGGTTGAAGACGCCCTCGATCCAGCGCTCGCCGCGGGGGTGACGCAGGGCGGCGGGGAGTGCGCGGACGACGTCCTGGAAGCCGAGCACGGTGTGGTCGACGGAGAGCTGGAGCTGCTCGACCTCCCAGGCGTCCTTGACCAGGCGCAGTTCGGACAGGACGGCGGCGAGGGCGGCGTCGCTCTCGCGCCGGGCGGGCGAGCCGGGCCGGTCGGTGGCGGCGTCCAGGGCGCTGTCGACGCCGACCAGCACCCGGGTGCTGGGCTGCGGTCCGGTGAGCAGCTTGTCGAGGTCGTCGAGGTGCTCGGTGCGCAGGCCGGTGAGGCGGGTGGCCTCGGCGAGGTCGGGGCGGCGGCCGACCCAGAACTCGCCGTAGCGGCGGTCCCGGTAGAACTCGCTGCCGCGGACCGGGTCCCCGCCGCGCGGCGAGCGCGGGCGCAGGTACAGGACGGGCTCGTGGCCCTCGGGGCCGGCGGGCTCCAGGACGAGGACGTGGCCGGGCTGGTCCTCGCCGGTGAGGCCGGTGAGCCAGGCGTAGGCGCTGTGCGGGCGGAAGCGGTAGTCGTCGTCGTTGCTGCGGACCTTGAGCTCGCCGGCGGGGACGATCAGGCGCTCGCCTGGGAAGGCGGCGGAGAGCCGGGCGCGGCGGCCGGGCATGACGGCGTGGCCGGGGACGCGCCGGTCGTCGGCGAGTGGGGTGGGGGCCCAGGCGGTGGCCATGTAGGCCTCCAGGGCGGGGGAGGTCGGCAGGTCGTGGCTGCTGGTGTTCAGGCCGGTCTGACGGAGGGTCACCGGGGGACTCCTATGCGGGGCGGCGGGGCTGCACGGGACACAGCTCGATAACGGGATGCGTCATCTCTTGTGCAGTGCAATTTCACATTACTATGTTACGGGTCACACCGTGGAGCGGCTAGACCCGCCGAGGTCGCCCTCCCGGTCGGGCTCCGGATCACCTCCGGAGTTGGACGACGGGCCTCAACGGCGGCCCCCCACTGCGGAGTTGCACATGACCAGGCGCACCCACGCCGCCCTCGCGGCGGCCCTCGCGGCAACACTCACCCTCGGCCTCGGGGCGTGCAAGAACGACAAGAGCGACACCGCCGGCGACAGCGCGGCCGCCACGAACACCAAGGGCCCGGGCGCCGAAGCCGGCTCCATCGTCGGCGGCACCCCGGTCAAGGGCGGGACGCTCACCGTGCTGACCAACCAGGACTTCGCCCACCTCGACCCGGCCCGCAGCTGGGTCCTGCCGCACATGGACTTCGGTACCCGGCTGATCTACCGCACGCTGGTCACCTTCAAGTCCGAGCCGGGTGCCGCCGGCAGCGAGATCGTCCCGGACCTCGCCACCGACCTCGGCAAGTCCTCGGACGGGGGCAAGGTCTGGACCTTCACCCTGCGCGACGGTCTGAAGTACGAGGACGGCAGCCCGATCAAGGCCGCCGACATCAAGTACAACGTCGAGCGGTCCTTCTCCCCGGACCTCACCGGTGGCCCCGACTACGCCGTGCAGTACCTGGCCGGCGGCGAGAACTACAAGGGCCCGCTGACCGGCGAGCACCTGCCCAGCATCGAGACCCCCGACGACAAGACCATCGTCTTCCACCTCAAGCGCCCGGTCGCGGAGTTCTCCTACACCGCCACCCTGCCGACCTTCTCCCCGGTGCCGCAGTCGCAGGAGAAGGGCACGCAGTACGACTCGCGTCCGTTCTCCTCCGGTCCGTACAAGATCGCCTCCTACGACCGCGGCAAGCAGCTCGTGCTGGTCCGCAACGAGAACTGGGACCAGGCCTCCGACACGGTCCGCAAGGCCTACCCGGACAAGATCGTGGTCACCCAGGGCCTCAAGGGCGGCCAGGTCGACGACCGGATCATCGCCAGCGACGGCGCCGACGCCTCCAGCATCGAGATGCCGTGGATGCAGCACGAGTCCGCCTCGAAGGTGCTGCCCAAGCCGGAGCTCAGGGCCCGCATGGTGGCCGAGCAGACCGGTTGTACCGACATGCTGTACCTGAACACCGCCAAGGCGCCCTTCGACGACCCGAAGGTGCGCGAGGCGATGATGTACGCCGTCGACCGCGAGGCCCAGGTCACCGCGTTCGGCGGCCCGGCGCTCGCCGACGCCGCGACCTCCTACCTGCCGCCCGCGCTGACCGGCGGCGTCAAGGCCGACCCGCTGAAGATCCCGGCCGCCGGTGACCCGGAGAAGGCCAAGGAGCTGCTCAAGGCGGCCGGGAAGTCCGACCTCAAGGTCTCGCTGACCGTCTCCATCGGCGACAAGAGCCGCGGCGAGGCGCTCCAGCAGTCGTTGGCCAAGGCCGGTGTCCAGGTCACCGTCAACACCGTGGACGCGTCCGCCGTCGCCGACGCCGTCGGCGACACCAAGAACGCCCCAGAGCTGTACATCAACGGCTGGTGCCCGGACTACCCGTCCGCCGCGACCTTCCTGCCCTTCCTGTTCGACGGCCGCACCATCAAGGAGAAGGGCAACCAGGGCAACTACAGCCAGTTCCGGGACCAGGCCACGATGGACCGGATGGACCAGATCGCGGCGATGACCGACCTGGCCGAGGCCAACGCCGCCTGGAAGCAGCTCGACGCGGACCTGGTGAAGAAGGCCCCGGCCATTCCGCTGATGTGGCAGCGCCGCCCCCTGCTGGTCGGCACCAACGTGGCCGGCGCGTTCGGCAACTCCGGTTACGCCGGCATGCTCGACATGGCCACGGTCGGCCTCAAGGACCCTGCGAAGAGCCAGGGCTGAGGGACCGTCACCGATGAGTACAAGCACTGAGCCCGCCGCCGTGGAGAACACGGCGGCGGGCCCCGCGAAGGCCACCGGGCGAGGGCCCTGGCGGCTGGTCTGGGACCAGCTGTGGGCCAAGGGCTCGGCCAGGTTCGGCCTGATCACCGTCGCCCTGCTGATCCTGGCGGCCGCCCTGGCCGATCCGCTGAGCGCGCTCGGCGGTTGGACCCCCGAGGAGTTCGACAAGCGCGCCGTGGACCCCTACATCGGCGGCACGCCGATCGGCGACTTCGGCGGGATCGGCGCCCGGCACTGGCTCGGCGTCGAACCCGGCTCGGGCCGCGACCTGTTCGCCCGGGTCCTGCACGGCGGGCAGGTCTCGCTGCTGATCGCGTTCATCGCGACCGCCCTGGTCGTGGTCGTCGGCACGCTGGCCGGGATCGTGGCCGGCTACTTCGGCGGCCGCGTCGACGCGGCGCTCTCCCGGCTGATGGACCTCACGATGTCCTTCCCCTCGCTGATCTTCATGATCGCGATGATGTCGGTGGCCAAGGACGTCAACCGGATCCTGCTGATGACCCTGGTGATCGGCCTGTTCGGCTGGCCCGGCATCGCCCGGGTGGTCCGCGGCCAGACCCTCTCGCTCAAGCACCGCGAGTACGTCGAGGCGGCCAAGGTCGGCGGAGCGCGCTCCTGGCGCATCCTCACCCGGGAGATCCTGCCGAACGTGTCCGGCCCGATCATCGCCTACACCACGCTGCTGATCCCCGGCATGATCGCCACCGAGGCCGCGCTCAGCTACCTCGGCGTGGGCGTCCGCCCGCCCACCGCGTCCTGGGGCCAGATGATCGCCGAGAGCATCCTGCACTACGAGACCGATCCGACGTACTTCCTGATCCCGACGGTCTTCCTCTTCATCGCGGTGCTCGCCTTCACCCTGCTCGGTGACGCGCTGCGCGACATCCTCGACCCCCGGGGAGGCCGGTCGTGATCATCTACCTCGGCCGCCGGCTGATCGGCGTCACTGGCATCCTGCTCGCCATCTGCGCCATCACCTTCACCATCTTCTACCTGCTGCCCAACGACCCGGCCGCGGCCGCCTGCGGCAAGACGTGCAGCCCCGAGCGGCTCGCCGCCGTCAAGGTGGCGATGGGCCTGGACAAACCGGTCTGGGACCAGTTCGGCGCCTATCTGATCGGCATCTTCGCCGGCCGCGACTACGGCAGCGGCGCCAGCGCCGTGCACTGCGGCTTCCCGTGCCTGGGCTACTCCTACGAGTACGGGCTGCCGGTCTGGGACCTGCTCGCCGACCGCCTGCCGGTCTCGATCTCGCTCGCCGTCGGCGCGGCCGCGCTCTGGCTGGTCCTCGGCCTCGGCGCCGGCATCACCTCGGCCCTGCGCAAGGGCGGCCTCACCGACAAGACCCTGATGGTCCTCTCGGTGGGCACCGCGTCGCTGCCGGTCTACTTCACCTCGATCATGCTGATCTGGGGCGTCGTGCGGACCGCCGGCCTGCTGCCCTACCCGTCGTACCACGCGTTCACCGACGGCCCGCTCGACTGGGCCTCCAACCTGCTGCTGCCCTGGATCGCGCTGGCCCTGCTGTACGCGGCCATGTACGCCCGGCAGAGCCGCAACTCCATGATCGAGACGATGGCCGAGCCGTACATCCGGACGGCCCGCGCCAAGGGCCTGCCCGCGCTGACCGTGACGGTCAAGCACGGACTGCGGTCCGGCATGACGCCCATCCTGACGATCTTCGGAATGGACCTCGGCGGCCTGCTCGCGGGCGCCGTCATCACCGAGTCCATCTTCGGCCTGCCCGGGGTCGGCCGGCTCTTCTACGACGGGCTCACCCGCTCCGACCAGCCCGTCATCCTCGGCGTCACCCTGCTCGCGGCCTTCTTCATCGTCGCGGCGAACCTGCTGGTCGACCTGCTCTACGCGGTGGTCGACCCGAGAGTGAGGTACTGATGGCACTGTTGGAGGTCGAGGATCTCGCAGTCTCCTTCGACACCCCGCGCGGCACCGTCCGGGCCGTCGACGGCATCTCCTTCACCGTCGCGGCCGGGCAGACCCTCGGCCTGGTCGGGGAGTCCGGCAGCGGCAAGTCCGTCACCTCGCTGGCCGTGATGGGCCTGCACCGCGGCGCCGCCGTCTCCGGCTCGATCCGGCTCGCCGGACAGGAGCTGAACGGGCTGGGGGAGCGGCGGTTGGGCACCGTCCGGGGCCGGCGGATCGCCATGATCTTCCAGGACCCGCTGTCCAGCCTGCACCCCTTCTACACCGTCGGCGAACAGATCGCCGAGCACTACCGGGTGCACTTCAAGGCCTCCCGCAAGGCCGGTCGCGCGCGGGCCGTCGAGATGCTCGGCGAGGTCGGCATCCCCGAACCGGCCCGCCGGGTCGACGAGTACCCGCACCAGTTCTCCGGCGGCATGCGCCAGCGCGTGATGATCGCGATGGCGCTCGCCTGCGAACCCGACCTGCTGATCGCCGACGAGCCCACCACGGCCCTCGACGTCACCGTCCAGGCCCAGATCCTCGACCTGATCGCCCGCATCCAACAGGACCGCGGCCTCGGCGTCGTCATGATCACCCACGACCTCGGCGTGGTCGCCCGGGTCGCCCACGAGGTGTTGGTGATGTACGGCGGCCGGGCCGCCGAACAGGCCCCCGTGGACCGGCTGTTCGGCGCCCCCGCGCACCCGTACACCCGCGGGCTGCTCGACTCGCTGCCCCGCCTGGACGACACCGACGACGCCCCGCTGCGGGCCATCCCCGGCAGCCCGCCGTCGCTGATCGCCCCCGCCCCCGGCTGCTCCTTCGCCCCGCGCTGCGCCCGCACCGCCGCCGCCACCGCCGAGGAGCACGCCCGCTGCGTGGCCGAACGCCCCGCGTTCGGCCCGCTCGCCCCCGGCCACCAGGCCGCCTGCCACCTGCCACTGGTGCCGCTGGGAGCCCGCTCATGACCGACCGACCGCTGCCCTCCCAGTCGTCGGCCGACCGGCCGCGCTCCGCCGAACCGCTGCTGTCGGTCCGGGACCTGGTGAAGACCTTCCCCGGCAAGCGCGCCCGCACCGGCCGGGCCGGCGCCCCGATCCGGGCCGTCGACGGCGTGAGCTTCGACGTCGCCAAGGGCGAGACGCTCGGCCTGGTCGGCGAGTCCGGCTGCGGCAAGTCCACCACCGGGCGGATGATCGTCCGGCTGCTCGACCCGACCTCCGGCACCGTCACCTTCGACGGCACCGAGATCGGCGGCCTCTCCCAGGCCGCGCTGCGCCCGCACCGGCGGCACCTGCAGATGGTCTTCCAGGACCCGTACTCCTCGCTCAACCCCCGCCAGACGGTGGCCCGGATCATCTCCGAGCCGCTGCTGCTCCAGGGCTCCGGCGCGGCCGAGGCCCGCAAGCGGGCCGGCGAGCTGATGGAACTGGTCGGCCTGATCCCCGAGCACCTGGACCGTTACCCGCACGAGTTCTCCGGCGGCCAGGCCCAGCGGATCGGCATCGCCCGCTCGCTGGCCACCTCGCCGCGGCTGGTCATCGCCGACGAGCCGGTCTCCGCGCTGGACGTGTCCATCCAGGCCCAGGTGGTCAACCTGATGGAGCGGCTCCAGGACGAACTCGGCCTGGCGTACGTGTTCATCGCGCACGACCTCTCGGTGGTCAAGCGGGTCTGCGACCGGGTCGCCGTGATGTACCTCGGCCGGATCGTCGAGATCGGCGACAAGGCCCAGGTGTACGGCAACCCCGCGCACCCCTACACCCGGGCGCTGCTCTCCGCGGTGCCGCTGCCGGACCCGGCCGCCGAGCGGGCGCGCGAGCGGATCGTGCTGCTCGGCGACCCGCCGAGCCCGGCCAACCCGCCGTCCGGGTGCAGCTTCCACCCGAGGTGCCCGAAGGCCCAGGAGATCTGCCGGACCGAGCGTCCGCTGCTGCGGATCGCCGGGCCGGGCACCCGGGAGGCCGCCTGTCACTTCCCGGAGAACTGAGGCCCCTGCCGGGCCCGCCCGCCGCCGCACCGCTCTGCACCCCCACGCTGGGCGGTGCGGCTCCGAGCGTGTCCGACCGACACGCCTGCCGGCCGTACGTCCGCTCCACCCCCACCCCCCCCACAAGCCAGGAGCACCGGTGTCGACCCACCGCACCCCGAGCGGAGTTCCGCCTGCCGCGAGGCCGGTCCGGGCTGCCGTGTCCGCACCCGGCCGGCGGATCGCCGCCGACCGCACCCGTGAGGACCCGCCGCGGCGGTAGTCCTCCCACCGACGCCCGGTCGGGTGTGGCGGGGAACCTCACGAGGGCCGCATCCGACCGGGTTCCACCGGCGCGTCGCTTTGGCGGCGCGCCGGTGGTGTTTTGGGTGGTGGTGCCTCGGTGGTGCCGGCGGGGTGGGTCGTGCGCGCGCCGTCCGGTGTCGCGCGCGGCCCCGGCCGGGTGTCCCACCGGGGGCGGACGGCGTCGCCGCACGTTCGCCACGCGGGGCCGGGTCCGCCCCCGCCACCAGCCGGTCCTGTCGCCGTCCGCCCGTCACCCGTGTCCGGGAGGTGCGACGGTCCCGGCTCCGGTGTCCGGGAGGTGCGACGGTCCCGGCTCCGGTGTCCGGGAGGTGCGACGGTCCCGGCTCCGGTGCCCGGGACGCGGGGGGGGGCCGCCGCCCGCGCCCGGGGGGGGGGGCCCCGGCCCCCGGCGGGGGGGCCGGGTTGGCGCGCGGCCCCCGGCCCGGGGCCCGGCCCCGCGCGCGGCCCCCGGCCCCCGCCGGGGGGGCGGGCCCGGGGCCCGTCGCCGGGTCAGGAGGCCGGGCCCACCTTGACGGTGGTGATCCGCCCGCCCTGGGCTTCGCGGACGACCTCGATCTTCGTGTTGGTGTCGGGCACCTTCACGCCGAGCTGCGGCGTGGCGGGGTCGGAGTAGACCCCGGTGCGGTCGTTGAAGGCCGCCACGGCCGGCTCGGAGCCGATCCGCACCGGCACGCCGCCCTTGTGCAGGGTGAAGGCGGTGGTCGGCTTCAGCGAGAAGGTCGCGTCGAAGGTCTGCGCGCGGCCGTTGACCAGCGAGCCGTCGGCGAACCGGATCGGCGTCGGGTGGGCGTCGACCGGCAGGATCAGCCCGCCGCCCGGGTGGTCCTTGGTGTTGTTGTCGCCGTAGCCGGTGTCCCAGAGCCAGACCAGCACGCCCTCCTGGTACGGGTAGGTGTCGACGATGTCCTTCTTGCCGTCGACGCCCGCGTACCCGAAGTTGTACGGGCCGGTCTTCAGGAAGGCGCCGTACCCCGCGTACCGGCGGTTCTCCACCAGGTAGGCGCGCGGGTGCGGGGTGACCGCGGTGCGGCCCGTGACGACGGAGAACCCGGTGGCCGTCCAGCCGTTCGCGCCGTTCTCGGCGCCGTCGGCGAACAGCTCGGTGCCACCGGCGGCGATCCGGACGGCGTCGACCAGCACGCCGCGACCGTGGGTGTTGTTGTCCGAGGTGACGTGGAAGCGCAGCCGGACCTGCTGCCCCGCGTACCCGTCCAGCGGGACGGACAGCTGCCGGTAGGAGCCGGACGTGCCGGTCAGACCGGGGGTGTTGGCGGTGGTGTTGCCGATCGGCGCGCCGTCGACGGTGCCGCCGAGCGCCTTCCAGGTCTTCCCCTCGTCGGTGGAGGCCTCGACGGCGAGGAAGTCGTAGTCCTGCTCGATGTCGTACCAGGCGGCGGCGGTCAGCGTGACCGGGCCGGTCACCGAGCGCAGGTCGACCGTCCGGGCCAGCGAGTTGTCCAGGTTGTCGCCCGTCCCGCTCCACCAGTGCTTCGCGCCCTGGTTCGGGTCGGTCAGCTCGGTGCTGGTGGTGCCGTCGGGCAGGTGCACCAGTACGGCCTGGGCCTGGTCGGTGTTGTAGCCGCTGACGCCGAGCGCGTGGCTGGAGCGGGTGGCGGCCTGCGCCTCGTCGTAGTCGAGCCAGCCGAACTGCAGCTTGCTCCAGGCGTCGAGGTCCCCGGGGTAGCCACCGGTGGTGTTCCTGCCCTTGCCGAGGTACGAGCCGGAGGACATCAGCGACCAGAAGTTGACGCTGTTGTCGCCGCCGCTGGTGCTGTACAGGTCGGGCAGGCCGAGGTTGTGGCCGAACTCGTGGGAGAACAGGCCGACGCCGCTGTTCTCACCGCCCTGGACGTAGTCGTAGACGTACAGGCCGGTGTCGCCGACCGGTGCGCCGCCGATCCGGTTGCCCGCCGGGCCGGTCTGGCCGGCCGGGTCCGGGAAGGCCCAACTGCGGTGGGCCCACAGGGCGTCGGCGCCCTGCGCGCCGCCGCCCCAGGTCTCGTCGACGCCCGCGTGCACGACGACCACGTTGTCCAGGTAGCCGTCGGGCTGGTCGAACTCGCCGTCCTTGTCGTGGTCGTAGCGGTCGTAGACGTCGTACTGGGCCAGCTCGGCCTTGACGTCGGCGGCGGTGCGGCCCTTGGCGATCTCACCGTCGTACCAGGCCTTGACCGCGTCCCGGACGAACTCCTGCGCCTGGGTCCAGGCGCCGGACCCCTGGGGGCCCTTGTTGCTGCCGTACCGGGCCTCGTTGTACGGCACGGTGACCCAGTCGCTGACCGTGCCCTCGATGTCGTAGCGGCCGGAGGACTGGGTGCGGTAGTAGTTGCGCATCGAGACCGCGCCGGGCGTGTCGTCGAAGAACATCTGCTGGTAGTAGCCGCGGTCGAAGTCGCGGTTCCACAACGTGTGGTTGTCGCTCGCGCCGGGCTTGGGGATGGTGTCGTGCCGCGGACCGGGCGTGCCGCCGTAGCGGGCCTGGCCGTTGTACTGGGTGGTGTTGTCCACCTGGTCGCCGAACTGGGCGAGGATGACGAAGACCTTGTCCTTGCGCTGCTGCGCGAGTTGGACGTAGTCGTTGCCGATCTTCACCTTGGCGGGTGCCCGCTTCTGCGAAGTCTTGGCCACGGAGCCCTTGTTGAGCTGCTCCAGGGCCTTGGTGCGGAGCGACTGGCGCTCACGCTCCTGGGGCGCGAGCGGGCCGGGCGGGGCCTCGGCGCCGCCCTCCTCGGTGCCCTGGGCGGCGGCGGCCGCGGTGACGGCGGGGGAGGGGGGTGCGGCCTGGGCGGGGGTGCCGAGGAGGGTGGCCGCTATCGCGCTCGTGGTGAGCGCGGCCGCGAGTGCCGCGGACAGTCTGCGCAACTGACCGGTCCTTTCAGGACGGTGGGTGGTCGGGGGAGTCGGGAAACGGTCGATGGAGCGCAGGTAATATTTCACATGTCATGGGTCACATGGAAGACATCGGACGAGGTGACGGGGCCCGGATATGCGACCGGCCGCTCCCCGGGTGGGGAGCGGCCGGTCGTGGCTGGGTCGGCGGGTTACCCCAGGGCGTTCCGCAGGAAGGCGAGTTCGGCCGCCGTGATCTGCTCGTTCACCCCGTACGGGGTCATGTGGGTGACACCGGGCAGCGGCAGCACGCCGTGCGGGCGCCCCGCCCGGGTGAGCGCCTGGGACAGCAACAGGGTGTGCGACGGGTGCACGTTGTCGTCGGCCAGACCGTGGATCAGCAGCAGCGGCCGGGTGAGCGACGGCGCGTCGTCGATCAGGCAGTCCGCCGCGTAGCCCTCGGGGTTGTGCTGCGGCAGGTCGAGGTAGCGCTCGGTGTACGCGGTGTCGTACCGGCGGAAGTCGGTCGGCGCCGCGCCCGCGCAGGCCGCGTGGAAGACGTCCGGGCGGCGCAGGACGGCGAGCGCGGCGAAGTACCCGCCGTAGGACCAGCCGCGGACGCCGACCCGGCCGAGGTCGAGGTCCGGGTGGTCCTCGGCCAGCGCCCGCAGCGCGGCGACCTGGTCCTCCAGCGCGGCCTCGGAGAAGCGGCGGAAGATCGCCCGGGTGAAGGTGGGGGAGACGAACGGGGTGCCCCGGTTGTCGGTGGTGACGACCGCGAAGCCCTGGTCGGCCCACCACTGCCGGAGCTGCCAGCGGCGCGGCTCGTTCGCCACGGCCTGGAAGCCGGGACCGCCGTAGACGTCGAGCAGGACGGGCAGCCGGCGGCCCGGCTGGTGGTCGCGCGGGTACACCACGGCGGTGGGCAGGCCGTGCTCGGTGACCCGGGCCAGCCGCGGCTCGACCCGGTAGGGCAGGGCGGCGGACAGATCGGTGAGCGTCACCTCGCCCGCGGGGCCGGTGACCCGGCGGCGCACGCCGTCGGGGTCGGCCGAGACGAGCAGCAGGGTGTCGGCGGCGGCGAGCGCTGAGTGGACGCCGGGGCCGGAGCCGATCCGCTCGGGGGCGCCGCCGTCCGGATCGATCAGGTGGACGTACTGGTCTGCCGGGTCGCCCTCGCCGGTCTCGCAGAGCAGCTTGCCGCGCAGCCGCCCGACCACCCGGCGGATCTGCAGGCCGGCGGTGTCGAGCGGCTTGCCGTCCAGCGCCAGGCCGCGCGCCTCGGGGATGTCGTGCACGGTGAGCAGCCTGCCGCCGTCCAGCCGGGCGGGGGTGCCCGGCAGGTCGTCGACCCAGAACTCGTCGGTGGTGCGGGAGAGTTCGCGGGTGTCGCCGGTGGCCGGGTCGGCGGTGAGCAGCAGCACGTTCTGCTGCAGGCGGTCGGCGACGGTGAGCAGGACCTCGCCGGCGTCGGCCCACTCGGCCGCGCAGAGGTACGGGAACTCCTCGGCGTCCCAGCGCAGTCGGATCCGGGTGCCGTCCAGGCCCAGGACCCAGAGCTGGACGTCCGCGTTGGGCCCGCCGGCCTGCGGGTAGGCGAAGTCCTCGGGCTCCTCGTCCGGGCGGGCCGGGTCGGCGAAGTGCTTCCGGGGCAGGGCGGATTCGTCGACCCGGGTGGCCAGCAGCGCGGTGCCGTCCGGGTGCCACCAGTGGCCGCGGGAGCGTCCCAGCTCCTCGGCGGCGGCGAACTCGGCGACGCCCCAGCGGGCGCCGTCGGCGGGGCTCAGCGGCGGGTGGCCGGGGGTGACGTGCAGGGCGTCGCCGGCGACGTAGGCGACGCGGTGGCCGGCCGGGTCGGGGTGCGGGTCGAAGGCGGGCCCGGAGACGGGGAGTTCGGCGCAGGTGCCGGCGGTGGTGTCGGCGCGGAACAGCCGTCCGTCCAGGGCGAACACGGCGACCGCGAGGTCCGCGGTCGCGGCGAAGGTGCCGATGCCGGCGGCGGTCAGCCTGGTGCGTTCGCGCAGTCGGCGTTCGACGGCGGGCAGGTCGTCCCGGTCGCCGCGGCGGTCCGGGGCGAGCGCGGCGGGGTCGGCGACCAGGCGCTCCTCGCCGGTGGCGAGGTCGAGCAGGTGGAGCCGGTCGACCCGGTCCTCCGGGCCGGTCGAACGGAGCAGCAGCAGCCGGGTACCGTCCTCGCTGAGGGTGATCGCACGCGGGGCGCCGTAGCCGAAGCGGCCGGTTCGGACGCTGAGGTCGAGGAAGGGGTCGGTGATGGTCACCGCCCGATGTTCGCCGCGCGACACCGTCCTGGACCAGTAGCGCGTCATGTGAAATGTCACACACCACTTATGATCTCACCCATGGAGGCGAAGTGATCGAGTACCTGCGGACCGTCGAAGCCCCGGTGCCACTGCCCGGTGCGGACGGGCTGTTCACCCTGGACCCGGCGGTGGCCCACCTCAACCACGGGTCGTACGGCGCGGTACCCGTCCCGGTCCAGCGGCTGCAGGAGCGGCTGCGGGTGGAGCAGGAGCGCGATCCGGACGGTTTCTTCGCCGACCTGCCCGGCCGGGTCGCCGCCGCCCGGACCCGGATCGCCGCCGATCTGGGCACCGACCCGGCCGGGCTCGCCCTGGTCGCCAACGCCACCGAGGCCGTCGCGGTCGCCCTGGACAGCGTCCCGCTCACCGCCGGGGACCGGATCCTGGTCACCGATCACGGCTACGGGGCCGTGACCTGGGCGGTGCGGCGCCGGGCCGAGGAGGTCGGGGCCGAGGTCGACACCGTCCGGCTGCCGTTGGACGCCCCGGACGAGGAGGCGGTCCGGGACGCCGTGCTCGCCGCCGTCGGCGGGCGCACGGTGCTGGCGGTGCTCGACCAGATCAGCTCGCCCACCGCGCGCCGGATCGCCGGACCGGGCCTGCTCGCCGCCCTGCGCGAGCGCGGCGTGACCACCGTGGTGGACGGCGCCCACGCCCCCGGCATGCTGGCCGCCCCGGTCGAGGGGGAGGCCGACTTCTGGTTCGGCAACCTGCACAAGTGGGCCTTCGCCCCGCGCGCCACCGGTGTGCTGGCCGTCCGCCCGGAGTGGACCGGCCGGGTCCGCCCGCTCGCCGTGTCCTGGGAGCACGGGCGGGGCTACCCGGCGAACGTGGAGTGGCGCGGCACCTGCGACTACACGCCCTGGCTGGCCGCCCCGGCCGGCTTCGAGCTGCTGCGCGGGCTCGGCGCGGACCTGGTCCGCGGGCACAACGAGGAGCTCGCGGTCCACGGTGGCGCGGTGCTGGCCGACCGTCTCGGGTTGACGCCGCTGCCGGCCGAGCCGGGCGTGTCGATGCGGGCGCTGCGGCTGCCCCCGGGTCGGGGCGAGAGCGAGGAGGAGGCCCGCGGGCTGATGGCCCTGCTGTGGCGGCGGCACGCCGTCCGGACGGTGGTGCGGGCCTGGCCGGGGGGCGGGGTGCTGCGGATCAGCGCGCAGCTGTACAACCGGCCGGACGAGTACCGGACCCTGGCGGCGGGCCTCGCGGAGCTGCTGTCCGACCGGTGACGGGGCCGGTCGGGGCCGGTGCGGCGGCCCGGGGCGGTCCTGGCCGGTGCCGGGGTGGGTGCCGGTGCCGGAATTCGGTGTGCCGGTCTCGGTGCCGATGCCCGGCCGGGTGTCAGTCGGCGCCGGCCCGCAGTTCGGCGAGCAGGGTGTTCTGCTCGGCGATCAGCCCGGTGAGGATCCGCCGGGCGGTCCGCAGCAGATCGGCCACCTCGGTGCCGGACAGCGCGTACACCACCGTGCTGCCCTCGCGGGTGGCGGTGACGATGCCGGACCGGCGCAGCACGGCGAGCTGCTGGGAGAGGCTGGACGGTTCTATCGTCAGCTCGGCCAGCAGGTCGCGGACGGGCGTCGGTCCGGCCTGCAGCAGCTCCAGCACCCGGATCCGGACGGGGTGGCCGAGCATCCGGAAGAACTCGGCCTTGGCCTGGTACAGCGCGACCGCCACAGCGCTCCTTTCCTGGTGCCCGGCCCGCTCAGATCTCCAGCGCGACCTCGATCCGCTTCAGCTGGTGGCGGGCCATCGCCAGGTTGGCGCGGGCGCGGTTGAGCGCCAGGAACAGGAAGAGCCCCCGGCCGTTGGGCATGGTGAGCGGCCGGAGCAGGTGGTACTGGCTGGTGAGGCTGACCAGGATGTCCTCGATCTCGTTGTCGTGGAGGTTGAGCAGCTCCATGGCCCGCATCTTGGCCCGGACCACGTCGGTGTTGCCGGCGGCGGCGACGTTGAGGTCCAGCTCGCCGCCCTCGCCGAGGGTGCCGAGCGCCATGCCGCTGCCGTAGTCGACGAGGGCCACGCCGATCGCGCCCTCGATGGCCATGGCCTCCTTGAGCGAGGCCTCCAGGTTCGCCATCGTCTTCTCCTCCTGTGAGCGGGGGACTCCCCTGTGTGGTGGCTGTGGGACCGAATGTAGGGAGGCGGGACGGCAGAGCAGCGGGGATGACCGGAGACCTTCGAAGATGACCGCTTCCTGGCCACTTGAAGACATTTGCAACTATGGATGTGAGAGAGAACCGATCCGATGGCGCGAAAATCGGTGCTATCGATGTCAGTCCTCCCGGGTAACCTCTCGCTGAGATGCGAGATCACACCAATCACACCCGGACGGCGATGAACACCCCTGAGCCCGAGCAGCCCGAAGACCGGGAGCTCAGCCCCGCCGAGGCGTACGCGGCCTTCCGCCGCCGGGCCAAGGAGCAGGCCACCGCCCTGTACGGCTTCCAGCAGCTCTACGACTTCCCGCTGGACGACTTCCAGCTGGAGGCCTGCCGGGCCCTGGAGGACGGCGAGGGCGTCCTGGTCGCCGCGCCCACCGGCTCCGGCAAGACGATCGTCGGCGAGTTCGCCGTGCACCTCGCCCTCCAGTCCGGGCGCAAGTGCTTCTACACCACGCCCATCAAGGCCCTCTCCAACCAGAAGTTCGGGGACTTGGTCAAGCGCTACGGCGCGGCCAAGGTCGGCCTGCTCACCGGTGACAACAGCGTCAACGGGGACGCCCCCGTGGTGGTGATGACCACCGAGGTGCTGCGCAACATGCTCTACGCGGGCTCCTCCGCGCTCGACGGCCTCGGCTACGTGGTGATGGACGAGGTGCACTACCTCGCCGACCGCCTCCGCGGCGCCGTCTGGGAGGAGGTCATCATCCACCTCCCCGAATCGGTCGTGCTGGCCTCGCTCTCCGCGACCGTCTCCAACGCCGAGGAGTTCGGCGACTGGCTGGACACCGTGCGCGGCGGCACCAAAGTGATCGTCTCCGAGCACCGCCCGGTGCCGCTCTGGCAGCACGTCATGGCCGGCAACCGGATGTACGACCTGTTCTCCAACCCGGACCGCGACGGCCGCCCCAAGGACGCCCCGCGCAACCCGGCCAAGGCCGTCAACCCCGAGCTGGTCCGGCTCGCCCGCTCCGAGCTGGACCGCAACCCGCGCGACCGGTTCGGCCGCGGCCGGGGCCGGTCGATGCCCAACGGCCGGCCGGGCAAGGTCTGGACGCCGGGCCGGGTCGACGTGATCGACCGGCTCGACGCCGAGGGCCTGCTCCCCGCCATCACCTTCATCTTCAGCCGGGCCGGCTGCGAGGCCGCCGTCCAGCAGTGCCTCAGCTCCGGCCTGCGGCTCAACAAGGAGGAGGACCGCGGCCGGGTACGGGCCATCGTCGAGGAGCGCTGCGCCGACATCCCCGACGAGGACCTCCACGTCCTCGGCTACTTCGAGTGGCTCGACGGGCTGGAGCGCGGCATCGCCGCCCACCACGCCGGGATGCTGCCGCGGTTCAAGGAGGTGGTCGAGGAGCTCTTCGTGAAGGGCCTGGTCAAGGCCGTCTTCGCGACCGAGACGCTGGCACTCGGCATCAACATGCCCGCCCGTTCGGTGGTCATGGAGAAGCTGGTCAAGTGGAACGGCGAGACGCACGCCGACATCACTCCCGGTGAGTACACCCAGCTCACCGGCCGGGCCGGCCGGCGCGGTATCGACGTCGAGGGCCACGCGGTGGTGCTCTGGCAGCGCGGGCTCGACCCGGAGGCGCTGGCCGGCCTGGCGGGCACCCGCACCTACCCGCTGAAGTCCTCCTTCCGGCCGTCCTACAACATGGCCGTCAACCTGGTCTCGCAGTTCGGCCGGCACCGCTCCCGCGAGCTGCTGGAGACGTCCTTCGCGCAGTTCCAGGCGGACCGCTCGGTGGTCGGCATCGCCCGCCAGGTCCAGCGCAACGAGGAGGGCCTGGACGGCTACCGCGCGTCCATGACCTGCCACCTGGGCGACTTCGACGAGTACATGGGTCTGCGCCACCAGCTCAAGGAGCGCGAGAACGAGATGGCCCGCGAGGGCAGCAGCCAGCGCCGCGCGGCCGCCGTCGAGTCCATCGAGCACCTCAAGCCGGGCGACGTCATCCACGTCCCCACCGGCAAGTTCGCCGGGCTCGCGCTCGTCCTCGACCCGGGCCTGCCGCCGGTCAGCCGCAACGGCCGGGTCGGCTCGCGCCACCCCGACTACCAGGACGGCCCGCGCCCGGTGGTGCTCACCGCCGAGCGGCAGGTCAAGCGGCTCGCCATGATCGACTTCCCGCACCCGGTCGCCGCCGTCGAGCGGGTGCGCATCCCCAAGTCCTTCAACCCGCGCAGCCCGCAGTCCCGGCGCGACCTCGCCTCCGTGCTGCGCACCAAGGCGGGCCACCTGGAGCCCGAGCGGTTCCGCAAGGGCCGCGCGGCCGCCGCCGACGACCCGGAGATCAGCCGGCTGCGCGCCGCGCTGCGCCAGCACCCTTGCCACGGCTGCGACGAGCGCGAGGACCACGCCCGGTGGGCCGAGCGCTACCACCGGCTGCACCGCGACACCGAGCTGCTGGAGCGCCGGATGCGCTCCCGCACCCACACCATCGCCCGCACCTTCGACCGGGTCTGCGGGCTGCTGACCGACCTCGGCTACCTCAGTGGGGACACCGTCACCGACGACGGCCGGCGGCTCGGCCGGCTCTACGGCGAGCTGGACCTGCTCGCCTCCGAGTGCATCCGCGAGGGTGTCTGGAACGGCCTGGCCGCCGCCGAGTTGGCCGCCTGCGCCTCCGCCCTGGTCTTCGAGGCCCGCCAGTCCGACGACGCCACCGCCCCCCGGGTGCCCGAGGGCGCCACCAAGGAGGCACTCGGCCAGATGATCCGGATCTGGGGCCACCTGGACGCCCTGGAGGAGCAGCACCGGATCAACACGGCCGAGGGCGTCGGCCAGCGCGAGCCGGACGTCGGCTTCGCCTGGGCCGCCTACCGCTGGGCCCTCGGGCACAGCCTGGACTCGGTCCTGCGCGACGCCGACATGCCGGCCGGTGACTTCGTGCGCTGGACCAAGCAACTGATCGACGTCCTCGGCCAGATCCAGGACGCGGCGGGCGAGGACGCCGAGCTGCGCAGGACGGCGCGCAAGGCCGTCGACGGGCTGCGCCGGGGCATCATCGCGTACTCGTCGGTGAGCTGAGCCCGGTCCGCCCACCGTGGTGGCCGCGCTGGCTCTGCGGGCGGGACCCCGGCGCCCACGCCTCGCGGACCCGCCCCCCCCCCCGCCGCCGGGGGGGCGCCCCCCCGGG